>JANRLT010000058.1 GCA_033762255.1 Pirellulales bacterium
GCTGGAACTCCGTTCCCAGTGGCGTGGATGTCAGATACCCGCACCGCTAGTAACGTCCAGCCATGTTTTTTACAACCCCAATTCCCCCTGCGGGAAATTATTTTATTGACATAAATTGCGTTTCAGATTAGGGTCCGCCACAACAGCATGGCCGATGTAAATGAATCTATTTTAGTAACTCTTTTTATTCAAAATGTTAAAAACGATAATGATCTTGCTTTGGCCTACATAGAATATTTAGAGTCCTTGCCTGTAAAGCAATCCGATGCAGGTTTAGAAAATGCAAAACGGGAATTTGAACAAGGCACCCTACGCGATGCCGCCGCCCGTGCTAGATTTCTCATTGAGGAAGGCATTTCCGTACTCCCGGGTGGCGGCATTGTCATTAACCTGCACAATATCGCGGAAGGTGACTACGACAAAGCGGCTCTGGATATAGCCTTGCCATTTATCGCCAGCGCCGCGTTAAAGGCGGGAGGTAGAGTTGTTTTTGCGCTCAGTAGCAAATCAGATGAAGTCGTCGCGCTCACCACAGGACAAATTGAACACCTTAGAAAACTACCTTGTGAACAACGAAACCCAATTCTTAGGGAATTATTACAGCAAGGCGCAAAGAAAGATGGACTTGTAAAAGCGCTCCAAAAGATTCCAGTCTGTTTCGTGGGAGGAACAGAACTGCTCGTTCCAGTCCAATCTAATTCCGTTGCTGCCATTGATAACTTGGCTTTTCCGCAAGTTGACTTGACCTTGTCTTGGCAGATTGCTGTTGGAATTTCACTCGTTGCGGTGGGCATGGCCCTCAAGTATCAGCAACTTCATCGCCTGAAAAATGAAGTTGACCCTGCGCTTGCCAAACCGATTATCGTCGTCTTACAATAATTATTGCTCTTTCACCACTCGATTATGCCAACAATCACTTTTGTCCGCGTTCTAAGTTTAACCAGCTTTTTGTTGGGCTTGGGTCTCATTGTCCATGCGTTGTTGCCGCGTGGCGATGCGCTGGCCAATTTCGAAGCAACGCGGCATCAATTGGCAAACTGGGTTGATGCCCCATCTCAGCAGCCAGTGCACCTTGGCACGCAGACGATTGAAACTATCCAGGTGGGCCAGCGGGTCATCAGTGACGATCCGACATTACAACTGGTCAACGCGACCGGTGTCGATCCGGCGACTTGGCGCAAGCTGCGACTAACAGCGTTGCAAGTCTGGGCAGACGGCACGCGCGATCATTGGGAAATTGTCACGCTACAGCCACTCACTTGGATCGAGCGGCATCAACTTTCAGTTGGCGTCTTAGCTCCCATCCCGCTCGATCTAGAGGAGATGGGCGCGCCCGACGATCTGCGCGCAGTCGTCGCCTCGATTGAGCCGTGCCCCGTCATTCCAACCGGACCGGGCCGCGTGGTACTAACGACGGTGAATCACCTGAACCCGGAGATTCACGAGTTGACATTCCGCGACGCACGGCAGCGGCACACAAGCGTGCAAACCACGCGGCATCATAAATTCTTTAAGCCGGTGTCGCAGACCTGGCACTCGACTTATGAGCTACAACCGGGCGACGTGGTCGGCGGTTTGAAAGGCGACTTGACGATTGTCGGCAATCGCCGACTCCCTGGCGTCAAACGGGTGTACAACCTTACCGTCGAAGGCGAGCATGTATATCATGTCACTATGCTGGGACTGCTCGCGCATAATAACGGGTGTAATAATGCACAGGCAATTGCTGACCACTTAGTTAGAGATAGTCCAGAACGATTTGGACGTGATCGCGGTAGCATCAGAAAGAAAGTCGAGAAAGTTATTAATTCTGGCACTACACAGCAAACTGCAAATGGTGCTATTATTAGTCATCATTCTGGACTTACTGTAATTCAACGTCCAGACGGCACAGGCACAATGGTACAAGATCCTAACCAAAATACCGCAAATAACTGGTTGTTTGATAATGGTGGTCCAAAATAACAAACATTTTTTCCAGGGGATTTATATGTTGTTTAATAGCGATGAATTACTGTTGACTAATCACGCAATTACTTGGATCTTAAATGTACCTGTCTATAAAGTTGCACCCATTGACATAACTGATCAAGATAATAGATTTATTCAGCAAATTGTCATGCCTATGATACGCAATGTGCGAAATAGCAATAGACCTTACGCGTTCGTTAATGCTAACTGCATGCGAAATGAAGATGTGGTAGTAATTGAAGATAATCCACGTTTAATGTCAACAATAATTCTTTGCATTATACGATTTTACGAAGAACTTAAGCATTCTCCTGACGAAATTAGGATTGTTACAACATTATCCTTAGAAGTCTTGGAGTCATTGGTTATTCGTATTAAAAGTAATATAAACATATGATGTATTGTAGCGGCGGCATGTGCCATAAATAGTGCCGAGCGTGGTTAGCCCAGGTTAAAAATCGGGTACCCAAAGAACTTGTTCCTTAGCCGCGCAGCGTCGGGAAGCATTTTTAGAATAGTTCGGCTATAACCAATAGGCTTCTTGTGCTGCGCACACTGGAACAAGTTCTAGTGCTATCCACTAATTACACTTCTTCCGGCCCGCTGCGGGATGTCTTTACGCAAACGTACGAGTACGACGCGCTCGCGCGGAATACCAAGATCATTGGCCAGCAGGGGGCGTCCGCGGCGTTTAACACGCTCACATACGCGTTTGACGCGCTCAACCGCATTACCACGCTGGCTAGCGTCGATGGGACGACGCAGCACAATTATGACGGCGCCGGTCAGTTGGTCTTTGCCGATCATACGGCGGCGGGGGGAAAGGTCCTGCCGACGGACGAGGGGTACACGCTGGACCTGAACGGCAACCGGACGCAAACCAACCGCGGCGGACTAAAGACGGTCGAGAACCACCTGCAAAACCGGGTCTATCGGGACGGGGATTTTGAGTACCAGCACAACGCCGAGGGGCAACTGGTCACCCGCTGGAGAATGGTCGGGGCCACGCGCACCAGCGAACGCGTGGAGAACGTCTACGACCCGCGTGGGCGGCAGACCCTGGCGACGCAGTTTAATTCATCGAATCAAAAGACGTACGAGGTCGCGTATGAGTATGACGCGTTTAATCGGCGGACGGCGCGGATTGAACGGACGTTCAATCCCGGGACCGGCGCATTGACGGGCGTCATTGTGGAACGGTTTGTGTATGACGGGACGGATGTTGTTTTGGATTTACGCGGTAGTGGCGCGACCGAATCCGCCGCCGAGGCCGCGCTGGTGGTTAAGACGCGGTACCTCTGGGCGGATCACGCGCGGTCTGGCGAGACAAGTCTCTTGCTCGCCCAAGAGGATGTTACCGGCACAACGCCAGTCGTGGCGAACGTCCTCTGGGCGTTTGTGGACCACCAAAGCACGCTGCGCGACCTGGTCCGGCTGAATGCGGGGACGTTCACGCTCTATTCAAGCGCGCACTACGTGTTTGATTCGTTTGGTCGGTTCATCACGGGCAAGGAAAACGGCGCAACGGTCACCACGCCCACGTTGACAAGGTATCTGTTTACCAGTCAGGAGTATGACACCCGGCTCCGCACGATTCATTACGGCGGTCGCGAGTACAACCCCGATTCCGGCAGGTTTACGACCGTTGATCCACTCGGCTTTGCCGCCGGGGATACCAACCTGCAACGCTATACGGGGAACGATCCGGTGAATCACACGGATCCTACGGGGATGCAAGTGCCATATGGTCCACAGCGACCTCCAAACCAAGTGCCTTTTGGTTCACAGCAGCCTCAAGAACCAACTGATGAACAACCGCCACCTGGAGCGGATGGTTACCATGGCTATGTTCCAAGCCCTGATGGGGGTTACAACTTAGAATTAACGCCAGATGTTGATCCAAGTGTTTTGAGGAATTTAGAACGCAATAAAAACTATAAACATCATCGCGGCCCCGTTTTACCAATTGGTCCAGACCCGGAATGCCAACCAGGTCGGCCTGCCACAAAAGAGGAGAAGGCTCTCGCACGTTTTATACTGGGTTTCATACCATACCTGGGCGAGGGACTGGATTGGATGGAGGTGATTACCGGCGAAGATGCGGCGACCGGCGAACCACTGACGCCGTTAGAACGAATCATTACCGGAGGAGCAGGTGTTCTACCTTTTGTGGGAGGATCCGCGGGACGATGGTTATTGAAAAAGTTTGTTGGCAAGGCGGATGAGGCCATCGAGGGAGCAAAAGATCTTGCTAAGGCAATTCCCGACAATACACCAAGTCCCGCGACACTGCCCCCAACGCCATCCCCGAAGAATTCCGTTACACCCTCGCCAAAGGGAAGCGGAACGGGTAGTATTCAGAATAATGCCACGCCCTCGGGGTCAAATGTCCCCGGTGCACCAAATCCGGCCACACCAGGCACTCCCGGACAGCCAAAAGCCGGCTCCGGAGCAAAACCCACGTCGCCGGAACTGGAGCCGTCCGGGACAAGCACAGCGGATAAAGCGCGGGAAGCGAAGACGGGCGCCGAGGCGAAGAATAGCGGGGGTGGAGGGCCGCAGAATCCGTCAGGCTCGTCAAATCCACCCAACAATAGTGGGGGCGGTTCGCCTGACCCCGAACCCAGATCTGCAGATGCGAAACCAAAAAAACCCAAAAATACGCATATTACAAAAACTGAATCTGAAGCTGCTGCTATGGCGGAAGCATGGAAACAAGGTCAAACCACACGTCCATTAATTGATCGTGCAACTGGAAAAGTAATAGGGGAGATCACAGAAGATGGTAAGAGAGTCATTAGATACCCACATTCGGATAAAGGAACTCCTCAGCTTCACTGGAACTTAGAAGACAAAACGACTGGCGAAAACATTCATGTGGTGATTCAATGATGATTACAAGTTTTTACTATCTTTCATACCCAGATTCACTTCCAACCGATGAATTGGTGGCGGCAAGTGAGGTTTATGTTGAAGTTTCAGAAACTGAAGGAAGTATTGAACACTTTGATCACACTTACGCTATTCAGGTCTGTACAATTGAATACATTAGACAACAACTTGGCAATCAACTTTGTTTTTATGCTAAGTCGATTATAGTTGTAGAGCGATTTTCAGACGATGTTATCAAGTTAGCATTAGAGTCTGTCTTATCAAAAATTGATGAAATTGCGATCAAGAAATAGCGGGTTGCCCTCGGCGGCGTAGCACAGGCGAAATATTCTTTTTTAAAACCACGCCCTGTGCCAAAATTAGTGCAACACTAAAAATGACGCAATCGAATCTGAAAAATCGTAAGCCTAACGAGGTGGATACGCCGTTACTCGCTTCCGACCTATGCAGAAATTGCAAACATACCACCTCACACGAACGCCGAATCACGGATTTTCCTGCGCGACGCGGTCCAGAACACGACCGAATGGACGTTCGACCGCCGCAACCGCCTGGCCGCCGACACGGTCACGCTGACGGAAACGGACGCCACCAACAACCCGACGGGCGCTATCATCCAGCGGCAGCGGCTGTTTGCCTATGACGACCTGGACCGCTTGACCGAGCGGACCGACCGGAACGGCGCGGCCCGGCAGTGGGAATACGACCGGCTGTCGCGCACGACCAAGGAAAACTGGAAGACCGCCGCCGGGGGTTCCTTTGCCGGGAAGTACGAATTTAGCCACGACCTGGCCGACCAATTGACCGAGGTCCGGCTGAATACTGGTTCCGCCGTAAACCCCACGCACGCCTTCACTTACGATAAGCGTGGCCGCGTCACGGAGCAAACCCAGCGGGTCGGCGCGCGGGCGTTTAACAGTTCGCAAACATTTGACGACCTGGACCGCAGAAAAACCCTGGCGCTGCAATCGACCGTAGGCGGCACGGGGTTCCCGCCCACGGGGGGCGCGGTGACGGCGGATTTTAAGAATTTTTACTAGTACGACGCATGTCGCCTGTTGTCCCAGCGAGCGTTTCCATCCTGAGCTATTGCTTTATGTTCACCCCCTTGCCAGTAGCATGGGCCAGAGCATTAATCACCGAGTCATGGATTCGTTGACGGGTCTCGTTGTCGAGGCAGTGCCAGTTGGCTATAATTTGTAATAGAACAGGGCAAGTACCCGCTGACGGTGAAGCTTTTTGGGAAGGTGGAGACGGGGCAAAATTTTCACTTTCGCCGCAAGTCCCACTGGGACAATCACTTGCAGAATTTATCTGGGCCGGATATGCAGGTACTTTTAATCCGTGGGTCGTGGGTTCAAGTCCCGCCGGGCTCAGTTGAGGATATTTAGAGTTATTTGCCGATTTTTTGATAGGTGCCCCGCCTCCGCGGGGTTTTTTTATGACTTTGAGGGTGTACTACCATGCGCAATGTTTCATCCACCGGATATGACTTGTCACCCCTCACTGAAGAGGAACATGCCAACTTAGTGGAACAGCTTTCACCCGAGGAACGTCGGGTGCTACTGCACCAGGGGACCGAGCATCCCTTTTGCGGTGCTTTATTGGGCAATAAAGAAGCTGGAGTTTACCACTGCCGTCTGTGCGGGTTGCCGCTGTTTGAATCGGGGTCCAAGTTCGAATCCGGCACGGGATGGCCCAGCTTTAACGCGCCCTTCGATCCGCAGCATATTCGCGAGGTTTCTGACATTAGCCACGGGATGGTTCGGACGGAAATCCGCTGCCACCGCTGCAATGGCCACCTGGGCCATGTCTTTCCCGACGGTCCCCCGCCAACGGGACGGCGGTACTGCCTGAATTCGGTTTCACTTTATTTTGTGGCTGATAAAGCAGGGCCAAGCAAAAATTAAGGACGCAAACCAGACGGCATCTTTTTCAGAAGAAATATTTATTGGCTTTTGCCAATAATCTTTGCAAAAGGCGAATGTAATCTATACAAGACATTTTGTTTTGTGTAAATTACATTTTCTGTCCTTTTAACCGGGAGTATTGCAATGAGCTTTCATGAAAAGAGCGCTTGGGCTTGTTTTTGGGGAATTGCGGTGGTGTTTGGGGGATATTTTTGGCTGGTATGGCAAGCGCCGCTGGCGTTTGTGTTTTTGTTGGCCGGGGCGGTTCTGGTTTTGACCGCGGTATTGGTGGCATTTCATGTGGTAAATGCCCTGGCAACGCGCACAATACGGCAAACGGGCGATACTCCGCCGCTCGATGAGCGCGATCGGCTGATCGAACTGCGGGCGGCCAAATTCTCGGCGGGGGTTTTGGCGGCGGTGGTGGTGATTTGGTCGTGCACTGCCTTATTGCTTCTGCCAGCTATCAGTTTGGAACAACTTGCGGTCGCCCAGGCCGCAGCCGAGTTCCCCTCGGCTGGGGCCAATCCGCAATCACTTTCCCTGCCGCTCTTACCCGTGCTGAATGGCATCCAACTGTTGTTTGCGGGCTTTGTATTGGCCAATCTGGCCTATTACGGCGGAATTGTGGCTGGGTATCGGGGTTTGCGGCATGGATAAGTTAACGATCCGCAATCGCATCCGCGAGTTACGGTTTCAAAATAAAGAGATGACCCAGCAAGCCCTGGCCGATCAGGTAGGGATTTCACGCCAGACGGTGATTGCCCTGGAGCAGCGCACGTATTATCCGTCGTTGGAGCTGGCCTTTCGCATCGCCGCGGCCTTTCAGTTGCCTCTGACCGAGGTTTTTTGGTGTGAAAAATAATTTACATAGCGAGAGCTTCAGCCCGTAACCCCAGGGAACTATAACCACGGGTTCGGGAGTCTGACGCGATGAGAACGTATTTTGGCTAATGGGCGATAGTTCGCGGCTGACTCCCGTCCCCCTGCGCTATAGTGAGGGGGACGGGAGAGCCTGGCGAGGGATGGTGAGTGGCGGTTGAAAGCTGTTAGCGCCAGCCACTCCCGACTCCTGGGCTACATGCAAACCGCATCATGAATCGGGCCGTTGGCCCTGCCAATGAACTCCCATATTGACCTAGGGCGGCGCTGCGCTTGCCCTAGGCTGGGATAGGTCGGGCCTTTGGCCCACATAGATAGAATTCACCAAGGAATAAACTTCACTCAGTGCAAATTATTTAACGGTTTGTACTACAGAAAACAAAACCGCTCTGGGGCCCGCTGGTGCTATCTCACCAGCAGGCCTACCGCGAAGTCGCAATCATCGCCGCTAATCCGGGATCAACAGTGTTTAATACAGTTTAGCCAAAATCCTGCACGTTCAAGTTGGGATTGCCAAAGGCGTTATAGCTGTCGGTGCCGGACCCGCCGTTAAGCGTCCCTTTCTTTTTGATCAGGATAAAGTCGTCGATCGTCACCTGGTCATCGCCCGATCCCAACAGGCCAAAGAACTCGTCAAAGGCGTTATTGCCAATGGTGACTTTGTCATTGCCGCTGCCGCCGTCCAAGAGCAGCTTCTTGGCGATGTTGCCGCCGGACGTGCCATTCACATGCTTGCCCAGGATGATGGTATCGTTGCCCGATCCGCCCAAGAGCGCCAGTTGGTCCGCCACGATGCTGGACGCAAAGAGCAGGTAATCATCCTCCGAACCGCCGTCAAGCGTGGCGAATTTGGCAAAGTTGTTGGTATCGACGGCGAGCGTGTCGTAGCCCGCGCCGCCAAACGCGACAAAGGCGTCCTGAAACGCGCTGATAAAGACATTGATAAAGTCGTTCCCCTTGGCCCCGTCGATCGTGACTTCGCGGTAGGCAATGTGATACCCCAGGTTGACAATGTCGTCATCGTTATCGGTGACGATGCTCATCGCGCCCGAGGTGGACCAGTACGTGGTCATGGTGTCGTTGCCATTTCCCAGGTTAAAGTCCCAAATCGCCTCGCCAAAGGTGCGGATAAAGTCCGCGCAGTCATTACCATCGCCGCCGTCAAAATGAATATTCTGGTTCAAGTTAACCGAGCCAGCCGCGATCGCCGCATCCAGACCCATTTGCGTGGTGATGTCCGGGAATAGACCGGAGCCGGACTGCAACTGATCATCGCCATCGCCGCCGAACATGAGGAAGTTGTCCAGCGAGATGTTATTAAACTGAAAGAAGTCATCCCCCCCTTTGGCATAGACCAGGATGTTCTTAACGCCGGCAAATGACTGCGGCAAGAACAGCGGATCTCCGTTGAGCGTGGTCCCCAGCGGATAGACCAAGATATCGCCATTTGCCGCCTGGGTCAGGGAAATGCCGTTGGCCAGGTCATCCCCCGTCAGGATTAAGTCATGCCCATGCTGTTCGCTGGTGACATTCCCCATAAAATTGAGCAGAATTTCAATATGAATAAAGTTGATCGGCATTTTATTGGTAAAGGTCCACATGCCGATGCCGTCCGGCGGGCCGGAAAACTTGAGCCGTTTGCCCGTCGTCCCCGTAAAGTCCACGAACAGCGAATCCCCCCCCGCCGGATCGCCAAAACCGGGATTTAGCCCGTCGATATTGAACGTCGCAATATCGCTGGGCGTGATGTCAAAACGATTGGGGCTAGGTCCGCCGATGAGGTTGATCGTTTCGATGCTCACCAGATCCAGCATCATGCCATCGGTCGTGGTAATCTGGCTGTCACTGGCGACAAAGTCCTCGTCCTTGGTCACGGTGATGGTGTCCGACCCGCCTGCGCCGTTGATGACGCCCATACCGGTCCAGGTGGTGACCTCAAACAGGTTGTTGGCAGCCCCGCCGGTGAGGAGCGCGCTTTCGATGCTGACCAGCGTCATCATCAGGCCGTCGGTCGCCGTGAGGAGCGTGTCGGAGAGGGTGAAGTTTTGATTTTTGGCGGCGATAACGGGGTCTTTGCTTGGGCCAACGCCATCCAGGGTCCCCATGCCGGTCCAGCCACTAACGTTAAAGCTGTTTTGGCTGGCCCCGCCGGTAAGGAGGGCGTTTTCGATACTCAGCAGGTCCACATCCAGTCCATCGGTTGCGGTGAGCAGTAAATTGGTCAGCGTGTAACTAACATCGCGGGTGGCCTGCACGGTGTCTTTGTCGCCGCCGCCGTTGATCGTGCCGGTCAGAAATCCGGTCGAGCCAAAGTCAAACAGGTCGGTCTGGCTGCCGCCGATGAGATTGCCAATGGAGTTAAAGAAAACCAGGTTATTGATGTTGCCATCGTTGGTGCCATCAATGGTCCAGGTGCTAGCGACATTCCGATGAAACAAATTATCCAGCCCGCCGTCGGCGTTCAGCCGCAGGATCGGAGTGGCGTCGGTGACGCGAAAATTATCACTGCCGGAACCGGTGTTAATCACAATCTCGCCATTTTGTAAACCGGTGTAATTGACCACGCCGCAATCGCCGAACAAATTGTCGCTCGCCCCGGCCCCGACGGTGGACGCATCGATGGTCACGTCGGTGATGAAGGTCTCGTCCCGATCATTAATTCGCAGGCTGTCCCCGGCATTCCCGCCGGCATCGACATTGACTGTAAAAGTAACAAAATCCACCGTGCCGCCATCGGCGTTGCCGTTGGAATCGATGCGAATGGTGTCCGCCCCCCCCAGGCCAACGAAGCTTACCTGCTGGAACAATCCTAATTCAAACGTTTGCACGTTCCCTAGGCCGTCACTAACTTGCAATCGATTGGGATTGTCGGGTTGTAATTGCAGGAACATGGTGTTGTTGCCGCCGTTCCCGGTCACCGTCAGACTGGCGCCGTTGGGCAGGCTGGCCGAGACATCGGCAATTGTCCAGGCGCCACGGCCATACGTTCCCGCCACGATGGTATCGCCATAGACTTGCAAATCTTGGACGATCGTGTTGGGCATATTGTTACCGTACTCGGTCCAGGTTTTATCGGGACAGAGGGGATTCACTAGGTAACGATACACACCGCCGCGCCCGCCGACAACGGGAATGACGCCGTCGTCGACACCCGGATTGGGATCCCACAACGAAAGCGAACGAATCTCGCTGGAGAGTGTTCCCAGGTTGTCCGTGATATCGGTAAACGTGGTTCCACCGTCGGTTGTTTCCCAGATTTGGTTCCCTTGCAGCACATATGTGTGTTGCCAGTTGTCCGGGTTCAGGACAATATCCGACACTTGCCCCGCGCCGCCGGTAAAGATCTGGGTAAAGGCTGCGGCCCCTTCTCCCCGCACAAAGAGTTGCCCCCCTTGCGTTCCCACCCAGGCGATTTCCGGGTAAGCCACCCCCGCTCGAAACCCGCCATAGGCCAGCGCGCGGGCTTGGCCGGTCATGGCCGGGGGGGTGACATCAACAACAATATCCCCCGCGTTGCCGGCGTTATTATTATCCTCATACACGCCTGTCCGCGCCACCAGCATCAATCGCGCGTCGGTGGCATTCAGCACAAATGGATTCAACGAAGCCCCCGCAGCTTGGTCGGCGGCGTTTAGCCCACTGCGGGCCGTACCAGGTGTGGCGGGGGCGGCTAATTGCACCACGTCCGTCGCGCCGACCTGGTTGTTGGCATTGTCAAACACCCGCCGTTGAAACGAGGTAAAAGTGTTCCCCACGGTATAGCGGACGGTGGAGTTTGCTATGGATGTGTTATCCGCCGCAGTAAAAAAGCCGTCCCCCTGGGTGATTTGTTCCCAGGTGGTGCTATTGGCGGCGGATTGTTCGGCGGTGCCCGTGTCTTGAAAACCGCCAAAAATCACGTTGTTGGTCGTATCCAGGCTAATTGTCCAAAACTCGGCAACTGACAAATTGCCATTCATCGAGGTCCAGGCCCCCGCGTTGGAGGTGGGGTTATCGCGACGATAGACGCCCCCGTCATCCGCCTCGACAATGTCGCCATTGGCGTCAAACACCATCTCGCGCGAGTCGGCGTGCGGACCGCTATTTCCCCCGGCAAAATTGTCAGTGATGGGCGTCCATTGTGGCGAGGGAATGGCCGCCGGGCCGCCGGGAGCGATCGAACGGTCGCCGCGCCACAGATTGCCCGTAAAGTTATTCCCCCCTATGGGATTGGGAAAAGGGCCATCCTGCCGGTCACCACCCACCCAGACCAAATTGGGGTCTGTGGGCGACGCCACAATGGAAAAGTGAATGCGTCCCTGCGAACCTGGCTTATCGGTGGGATTGGTTCCCACGATTTCCTGCCAGTTGCCCCCTCCGCCATATGCGCCGTTACCAGTGCTCCCAACCAGGTCAAACGTGTTGGCTGTTACATTGGCGATGACAAAATCGCCATTGGCGGCCGTGTTGCCGGTTACACCGGAGATACGCACCCGATCCCCGTTGCTCAGGCCGTGACCGTTGGCGGTAATAGTAATGGGCGCGGTATTGGAAGCATTGGTCAGTGGTTGGGCTGCTTCCAATATTTGCGGCACATCCATCGCCGTCCAAGTTGTCCCCTGATCAGTGGTAAATGTTACCGCCGCCAGACGTCCGTTATTTACCGTCCCCACATACAAAACATTATTTCCCGCGCTATTATGCAGGGCAAATTCCACATTGGTCGTCGCGCCGGTGATTTGCTGCAGGGCATTGCTAACATTCGTCCAGATGGGGGTCGCAGCGCTGGCATCTTCGGTTCGATAGACACCAAACGAGCCCGCAACATAAAAGCGATTTAAATTCGCTGGATCGCCAATCAGATCAAAGTTCCCCCCGTTGGGCAGTCCCCCCGTGCCGCTGAGGCTTTGAAAGGTGTCGCCATTATCAGTGCTGCGAAACAACCCATTAGTCCCCGACACCAATAAATATGCATCGCGCGCCGCCACGCCAGAAGCGTCCTGCCCAGCGATCGCACCCCCTAGTTGCCGGAATGTGGGATTGGCCGCCAGGGCATTTGTCGAAATCAGCGCCCCCGTGCGATCACCATCAGCCGAGCCTAGTGCGTCAAATCCGCCGGCCGCATAACCGCCGATCCCCACCAGCAACACGTTGGTGTTGCTGGGATTGAAGTCCATTGCCCCGATTGATAGCGACTGAAATGTATCCGTCAACGGCGTCCAGGTGGGATTGGCAGCGGTGGAATTTTGTGTCCGCCAGACACCCCCATTGCTACCACCTGCAAAGATGATGTCTGCATTTGTCGGATGCGCGGCCAGGGCATGTACCGAACCTGTGACGGGATTATCAGTGATGCCAACAGTTTGCCCGCCGGTGATGGGGCTAGGTCCTTGATCAATCCAGGCGGGAACATTTGTCACGCTAATGGCCAAAGCAATGCGCGATTCCAGCATTTCGACCCCCCGGGACACGTGGTTACGCCGGGTGCGCCGCGGAGAATTGCTTTTGCGAAAGAAACGGGTCCAACTGTTGGCAAAGAGTTGTGCGCGGGACATAACAATAATTCCTTGGAAGTCATCGATGAAAAATGTATGCAAAAAATCAGCTTCTGCTATAACATCTTTCCTAGACTGCGTAAAGCATTTATCTTGTTTATTTTGTATTTGGATAATTGAGTATATTTCTGTAAAATTAATTCCACTTACTTGAATCCAAAACCTTTCGAGCTAGCCAAGAATATTTCTAAGCTATTATCTTGCTTGACTTTATAACAATGGCCTAGTGCTCATCCATGTCTTTTCACTTTGCCTTGCACGCCCAGGAGACACAGTATTTAACGAGTGACGGTTCTAAACAACAAACCACGCTGACGGCGCGTCGCGGGACTTTTTCCACTCCGCATGGCTCGGTCGAAACCCCCGCCTTTATGCCGGTGGGCACGCAGGGAACGGTCAAGGGAATCACGCTCGATCAACTACGGGCCACCGGCGCGCAGATGATCCTGGGCAATACCTACCATCTCTCGCTGCGGCCGGGCGAGGAGGTCATCCGCCAACTGGGGGGCCTGCATGGCTTTACCGGCTGGGAAGGGCCAATTTTGACCGACAGCGGCGGCTTTCAGCTTTTTAGCCTGGCTGAAATGTGCAAAGTCACCGAAGAACGGGCAACGTTCAAATCCCACCTGGACGGCAGCAAGATCGAGCTTTCCCCTGAACGGGCAGTCGCCATCCAGCAAGGCCTCGGCAGCGATGTCATGATGATTCTGGATCATGTGGTGGCCCTCCCCTGCTCCGCCGAGGTCATCCACGACGCCACGCTGCGCTCAATCCGCTGGGCCAGACGTTGCCAAAACGCCCAAACCAGCGCGAACCAGGCCCTGTTTGCGATTGTCCAAGGGGGACTAGACGCGGATTTGCGGATGTTTTGCGCGCGGGAAATGGGGGCGATGGACTTTATCGGCTATGCGGTCGGCGGGTTGAGCGTGGGCGAAGCGCCGGCGGAAATGTACCGCATCCTCGAAGCCACCACGCCTTGCTTGCCGGTGGAAAAGCCGCGGTACCTGATGGGCGTGGGTCGGCCGATTGATTTGCTGGAGGGGATCCGCCGCGGAATTGATTTGTTTGATTGTGTGATGCCGACGCGAAACGGCCGCAACGCGCTGGCGTTTACGGACTATGGCGCGGTGCGGATCAAAAACCGCAAATACCTGGTTGATCCGAGTCCGCTGGAGGACCATTGCCCCTGTCCCGCCTGCCGCCATAGCAAGAGCTACCTGAGGCACCTGTTTCATGCGGAGGAAATGCTGGGACCGATTTTATTATCGCTGCACAATTTGTATTATTACCAGCGCTTGATGCGCGATGCGCGAGAGGCGATCATCGCGGGAACGTTCGAAGACTTTTATGCGCAAAAAATCGCGGGCTGGCAACGCGAGTTTACAATGTAGCAGGCACGGTCCCCGTGCCGTAAAGACAATGTAGCCATCTCAGTCCCTGAGATGAACAGCGTAGCAGACACGGTCGTCGTGCCGTAAAGACAATGTAGCCATCTCAGTCCCTGAGATGAAAAGCGTAGCCGACACGGTCCCCGTGCCGTAAGCATTCGCAATTAATTCCAGACGAGAACACAGATGCCACAGATCAGACTGATTTACACAGATTGAAGATCATGATGTGATGCCTGATCTGCGCAAATCTGCTCAATCTGTCAAATCTGTGTTCCATTCTACCACATCACCAAAAACCAAATTCCAAAAACCAAACTCCCCTCGCCCCCCTCCACTCCTCCAAACTCCACTCTTCCATCCTCCCCCCACATGCTCGCCATCATCGACTATCAAATGGGCAACCTCCGTAGCGTCCAAAAAGGTTTTGAGCGCGTGGGCGTGTCGGCCACGATCATCAACCAGCCCGATTTGATCCGTACAGCCGACCGGATCGTGCTGCCGGGGGTCGGGGCGTTTGGCGACGCCATGGCCGAGCTTCGCCGCCGCGAACTGATCGAACCGATCCGCGAACATATCCTCGCGGGGAAGCCGTTTCTGGGGATCTGCCTGGGCCTGCAAATGCTCTTTGACGTGGGACACGAAGGAGGCCAATTCGCCGGTGACACGCAGGAGGGACTGGGTATCATTCCCGGCGAAGTCCGGCGATTTGAACTGCCCACGGAATACAAGGTGCCGCACATGGGCTGGAACGGCCTGGCCATCCGCCGCCGCTGCCCCGTACTGCGGGATATTCCCGATGGAGAGCGGTTTTACTTTGTGCACTCGTACTACGTGGCCCCGCGCGACGCGGGGGTCATCGCCACCGAAACCGACTACGGCGGCAACTTTTGCTCGAGCATCTGGCACGAAAACATCTTCGCCACCCAATTCCACCCCGAAAAAAGCCAATCCCGCGGGCTGGAGTTGTTAAAGAACTTTGCGGCGTGGTGAAGTAGGTCACCGTCCGCCGGACGGGACAGAATTTCCGTAGGTCTCCGCCCGCCGGGCGGGACGATAGCGTTGCTCGTAGGTCCGACCCGCCGGACGGAACAGCATTTCCGTAGGTCACCGTCCGCCGGACGGGACGAGGCGTAGCGATTAAACTAACAAACATGGTTAAAAGCAGCGCTGTCCAACGCTTTTGCCGGGAACAAAAATACACAGCAAATTCGCCCGGCGGGCAGGATCTACTTATTTCCGTCCGCCATGCGGGACAGCATTTCCGTAGGTCTCCGTCCGCCGTACGGGACAAAAGCATTGCTCGTAATGGGGGACCAGCCGCATCACGGGTGGCCAGACCAAAAAGCCTTATCGGCGTAGCCCCACCTTTTTGGTGGACATCGCTTGAATTATTCGAGTTGTGTTAGAGACTGGTCAAAAAAAGGCCGAAATGTTAGGGTTTAGTAAACTTTAGCAAATCTTTCCAACTTTTCGATTTTCTTGTTCCTAAAAGTCTTAAAATGGTGCCTATGTAAATAGGGTAATTGAACGCCCTAATGCTTCATCACGTGTTTGCTTAAATGCCACATTGTTAGGACTCTCGCTTATGTTGACTCAAAAATTGATCTGGACATTCTATTTGTTCCTCTTGGGTAGCTTTACCTTCGCCTGTCGTATATCACTCGCTATCGAGATAACGGCAGAAACCGACATACTTGCATATACGGAGTCAAGAAGTGTAGTCGATGATCCACCTAAATTAATTGGCAAGGGAAATAATATATCACTGAAAGCGACTGCTCAGGTAAATCTTGATCATGCATACAATATGTATAATCTTGCTCCTATTTCAGGCAGTCTAAAAGCAGAATTTAATGCGACAGCCAATGCCATGACTGTTAGCAGAAAAACTCAGGGAGAAGTTACTTACAATGCCAAATTAGAAGTTATAGTTGCTCCAGAGTGGCAGTGGTTCAATTATGCTGGTGGTTATGCTGAGCATTACGGTGGTGCTACTGGCGGACATCAAACTCAAACGCAACGCGGGTTTAGGAGCTAGCGTAAAAAACTTCGTGGGCGGTTTGGAAGCCCAGGCATTCGCGGGGTCTGTGGTTGATAAGATCTTGGACCCGGCGGACCTCTTGCGGAGTGACGT
>JANRLT010000059.1 GCA_033762255.1 Pirellulales bacterium
AATTGACGGGGGCTCACACAAGCGGTGGAGGATGTGGCTTAATTCGAGGCTACGCGAAGAACCTTATCCTAGTCTTGACATGCGGTGTTCAGGCGATGAAAGTCGCTGGCGTAGCAATACGCGAACCGCACAGGTGCTGCATGGCTGTCGTCAGCTCGTGTCGTGAGATGTCGCGTTAAGTCGCTTAACGAGCGAAACCCTTGTCCTTAGTTGCCAGCGAGTAAAGTCGGGGACTCTAAGGAGACTGCCGGTGTTAAACCGGAGGAAGGTGGGGATGACGTCAAGTCCTCATGGCCTTTATGGCTAGGGCTGCACACGTCCTACAATGGCATGTACAAAGGGACGCAAACTCGTGAGAGCAAGCAAAACCCAAAAAACATGCCCCAGTTCGGATTGAAGGCTGCAACCCGCCTTCATGAAGCCGGAATCGCTAGTAATCGCGGGTCAGCATACCGCGGTGAATGTGTTCCTGAGCCTTGTACACACCGCCCGTCAAGCCACGAAAGTGGGGGGCATCCGACAGCGCCGTCGCAACCGCAAGGAGCAAAGCGCCTAAGATGAACTCCGTGATTGGGACTAAGTCGTAACAAGGTAGCCGTAGGGGAACCTGCGGCTGGATCACCTCCTTTCTAAGGAAAATCTACCATTGGTCAATTCATGATCTCACGATCCTCTGAATCGACCTGGTACCAGCCTTGTTGGTTTTTTACCAACAAAGCATTATGGAGACAGTCCTGTCGGCAAAATAAGAGCAACGTACCGCATCCTCGGATGTGTTACATGTAACATCAACAACCAAATCCATTGATAAGCCCTTCCTCTTGCCAGAGAGGAAGGGTTTTTTTATTTGAATTTCCCCAAATTAAATTGCAAAATATTGTTCCTTGGCTACTGATGAGTTGAGACAACGTTTGATATTTCAGTCTTCAAAGAAAATTTCGCATTATGGGCACACGTGCAATACAAAGTCGAATAGTCTGCAATAAAGAAACACTAGAACATTTATGGCGAACTCATGCGGTGTTTCACGAACGCTTGCCCCTGGTAATTAAGTCGATTTTTAAGTTGCGTAAGGGCCAAATTGAGGACACGCCGGAGCGACAAATGCTTGCCCAAGTGTTCGCCCAAGGTTTGCTTATGCAAGATGCCAAGAATGCTTATGACCTCGTCTTAAAGGCCATGAATTCGAGCGCTAGGAATACAACGGCACGGAATGCGTTAAATTCATACTTGGAAAAGGATCCCCAGTTGGTGCAAGCCTACCAGTCGAGTTTTGATGAATTTGTCAAAGGCTGGAAACCATTGCAGAGGCTGCATGAACAACTTGCTGATCTCCCTAATTTTCTAATTTGTAAACTCATCACTGAGGCTGTGGCCATCATACGCGGACATTCTGAATTAGTGGCACTCTGGAAAGCGAATCACCAGGAATGGCTCAGCAGAAAGTCCGCTTGGGAAGCCGTGCCCGAACATCAGTTGTATTTGTCGCTACGCGAAAAATTCGATGCGTTTGAAAAATCAGTGGGTGGAAAAATCAGTAAACGTCGCGGTCGCTGGCATTTGTATCTGGAGTGGCTGAAAAATCATCCTGAATTAGCCGCATGGCGCGGTGGGAAACCAATAATAAGCGAGCTATCGACAGAGGCAGTTGAGAAAATCCGCCGGGCAAAGCCTTGGAAAACGCGTTCAGTTGAAGCAGCAGAGTTTTGGAAAGCCAATCCTGAACTTGCTGCACTTGACAGACTGCATGGCGAATACGAGCGTGAGTATGTGCGTCGCAGAAAAAGGAAACGCCATCCTGATGGTTTTGACCATCGTCCTACATTTACCCTGCCGCATGCCACAAAGCACCCACGTTGGCTGGTGTTTAGTGCACCACAGACCAAACCTGTTGGTTACAACAATCTGCAGTTGCCAAGCACAACCAATGACTGCGGTAGTTTAATGCTCCTATTGCTCACGGGTCCGGTTACCGCAGGTGAATATCCTGTTGAATTTTTGGAGTTGATATTCCGAGCCGATCCTAGATTATCGCGATTTAGGTCAGTTTTAGTAACAAAGACAATACGTCGTGGTAAACATAAGGGAGCTCTTCATGCCAAGCCAGGTTATGAATTTTACGACACCCATTTACGGCGTTGGCGACCAGCAGAAATTAGTGGCGTTAAACTCATCTTCAAAAATGTGAAACTGCATCCAAATGGGTCGCTAAAATCCGCCACGCCGTACCTTGTGTTTACTTGCAACATTTCAGATTTAGAGTTAACAGAGCGGGCGCGCAATATCACCTGGTCGGAAACTACTGATCTGACCAAATCAGGAAAAAAACGTAAAAAAACGAATTTACCGGATGGCTTGGTCGTTTGTTCCGTGGATATCGGCTTACGGCATGTCGGTTTTGCCACGATTTGCCGTTACGATCAGGGGCAGATCCAAGTGCTCAGATCGCGTAGTATTTGGCTGGACGACCAGCATGGTGGTCCCGTGTTGGATCATATTAGCCGTCACAAGAAAAAAATCCGCAAACTTCGACAACAACGCGGCAAGCCCATCAAGGGTGAGGAATCGCATCTTGAATTACAGTCACATATCACAAATATGGGTCAGGATCGCTTTAAGAAAGCTGCGCGTAGGATCATTAATTTTGCATGGAACACAGATAATCACAAAGATAAATCCGGAAATACATTGCCACGCGCGGACATTATCTTAATCGAGAAGCTGGAAGGACTTATACCCGATGCCGAGAAAGAAAGAGGTATTAATCGTGCCCTTGCCGCTTGGAATCGTGGGCAATTGATCAATCGCTTGCAAGAACTGGCAGATGATGCAGGTTATATAAGGACGACTTATTCCAATCCCCCCCATCGGCACATCGCAAGTCTGTTCGCGGTGTGGCGCATTGGGACGTCGGTATTCGGTAAGTCGAAATCCCGACACAAAACGCATCGAAATTAATTTTGGTAAGGTGGAAAAGCTATTTGCTTGTATGTGTGGCTATCAAGCCAATGCCGACCATAATGCGGCTCTCAACTTGCATCGGCGGTATCTCCATGAAGAAGCCGCAATCCAGTCTTTTCTGGACTGGAACAAGCTCACGCCACCATTGAAGCGGCAAGTGCTGGAATCATTGGAACGGGAACTTCTGAACCGCTTAATGAAAATTCATCGTTTTTCTCCGGTAGTTGATACTCCCTTCTAGTTGTGCTAAGTTTTTAGTTGGAGCAAGGGTGGGTTAGCGACCATCCCGCCAATTCACTATAGGTGAAATGATTGCCAATAGCCGTCATTTTTGAGTGTCAAGATTGACTGACTTCTACGGCGTTCGCGCCTAAGGAAGTTCTACCTGGGTTGGCTTGCCTTCCTAGGGCGGTCAGGACAATGACGGGGTCTATCACAAAAACGTCGAACGACGACATGCTGTTTGGCAATTGAATGTGCGAATTTGCGACGAGTTCGTGACGCATGATGCGTGCGAGCGACGAGGTGGAGCGAAAGAACACTTCACCGCTCGCAGTTCATAAACGCCCTGGTTTAACGTCTTGAGTAACTTAATCCGTTAATAAATAATTCGAGAATTGTTTATTTTTGGGGACCGCTCGCAAACTTGGTTGTAAGTCACTTGGCAATAAGGAGATGCAAAGACGCCGTTGGCGAATTCGCCGTTTGTGTGATCGACCGACACGGATCGTGGCATTTTCGGGACGTGGTATCACCATTTTCGTTGGCGAATTCGCCGTTTGTGTGATCGACCGACACGGGAGTGACGGCAACCCGATGGGGCTGGAGCATACCGGTTGGCGAATTCGCCGTTTGTGTGATCGACCGACACATCTCTTTTGTATTACGGGGTGTGCGATGGTTGTGCGTTGGCGAATTCGCCGTTTGTGTGATCGACCGACACTAGAGGACTACTGCTGTTCAGGTTGCTGCCGGTAAGGTTGGCGAATTCGCCGTTTGTGTGATCGACCGACACTAGAGAATTCTCGCGGCGGTTTGACGGCTGGTACCGAGTTGGCGAATTCGCCGTTTGTGTGATCGACCGACACCCCTCGATGAAAAGCGACTAAGATTCGGCTTGCTTGTTGGCGAATTCGCCGTTTGTGTGATCGACCGACACTACTCCCACAGCACCGTGCCGCCGCCGTGGGGAAATATGTTGGCGAATTCGCCGTTTGTGTGATCGACCGACACAACGACCCCGCTGGCACGGTGGCAAAATTCTGCTGCGTTGGCGAATTCGCCGTTTGTGTGATCGACCGACACAAGTTGGGATTTCCCCGCGTTTTACGTATCTTCCGAAGTCGACGAATTCGCCGTTTGTGTGTTCGGCCTACAGAGTTCAGGTCTTAATTCCCGCTTTTCAGTATACTGAATTTTCATACCCCTCCCATGCTCATTCACTCCACCATCCCGATCTTGCGGATTTTTGATGAGGCCCGCGCGCTCGCGTTTTATCGCGACTGGCTGGGGTTCACCGTCGATTGGGTGCATCGGTTTGAGCCGACGCTGCCAGCCTATATGCAGATATCCTGGGCCGGCTGCACGCTCCATTTGACTGAACATCATGGGGACTGCTGTCCCGGCTCGACAGTCTTTCTGCGCGTAAGCGGCCTGCGGGAATACCACGCGGAACTCCTGGCCAAAAACTATCCCCATTTACGTCCCGGCATTGAACAGACGTTTCACAACTCGCTCTGCATGGAGCTAATCGACCCCTTTGGCAACCGCCTGCGATTTGATGAAACGCTGGGCGAGACGTAATTGTAAATTAAAAATTAAGAATGGAATTTGTGTTATGGGGACGGTTGCTATAAAGATGACGCTCTTCCGGAACTGCATTCCGCCACCCAGTGGCGTCTTTGTACGCGTCGGTGCAAAGCAAAATTCCATCAACTAAAAACCAAATGCCACGAGGCCCCACGCTTTGCTGCGCGTCGTGGTTGCTTCTCTCAGAGGACTGAGAGGAGCACGTTAGGCTTTTTGTAATCGGCCGGTAAACCATAAATCCTCTCCCAGCACGCGCCATTGATGCTCGCTAAACGCCGTTTTTGCGGGAATTTGCTCGAGTCCATGCCCGGCAAAGGGGGTCGGGGCCAAAAAGCCCCCGACCAGCTTGGGCGCGATGAACGCCCAGACTTCGTCGATCCGTCCGGCGTCGTGCAATGATCCTAGTACGCGACTCCCCCCTTCTACCAGCAAATTCGTGACGTTGCGTCGACCCAATTCGGCCAAGATTTCCCCCCAATGCTCGGTGGGATTTCCCGCGGCGGTGGTAAAGATTTCGGCTCCGGCGGCCTGCAGTCGCCGCAATTCCCGCTCCTTGGCATCGGGGCCCACCACCACCAGCAGCGGCACCTCCCGCGCGGTTGTCAGCAGTTGACTTTCGCTGGCCAATTGGGCCTTTGAATCCAAAATTACCCGCAACGCCCGTCGCGGTCCTGGAGGCCGGGCGGTAAGTAGCGGATCATCCCGCCGGGCGGTGCCGCCACCGACCAAAATCGCGTCCATCCGACCCCGCAGGCGGTGCACGGCCTGGCGCGCAGGTTCACCGGTGATCCACTGGCTGTGGCCGGTGGAAGCAGCAATTTTGCCGTCAAGTGTCATCGCCCATTTGGCAATGACCCACGGGAGGCCGGTGGCTAAACGCTTGAAATACGGGGCATTCAACCGGTTGGCGTCCCGTTCCAGCAGACCCGCCTCTACGGCGATTCCCGCCGTTACTAGTGCCTGCCGCCCTCCCCCATTAACCGCTGGATGGGGATCCCCGCTGGCAAAGACGACGCGCGAGACACCCGCGGCAATGAGAGCCTCGGTGCAGGGGGGTGTTTTGCCGTAATGGCAACAAGGTTCTAGGGTTACGTAAACAGTGCTCCCCCGTGCTGATTCTCCCGCCAGGCGCAAAGCGTGAACTTCGGCATGAGGTCCACCGTACTGTTGATGCCAGCCCTCGGCCACTACTTGACCATTTTTGACAATCAAGCACCCAACCTGGGGGTTTGGCTCCACATAGCCTTCCCCACGAGCAGCCAATTCCACCGCCCGCGCCATCCACAAGGTGTCTTCTTCGGTAAAGTTCATAACTGGGAATGGGACCGGCTAAGGGGAAAAATTATTACACGGGCACATTGTCTAGGTTTTGTGAAGAGGAGCTATCCGAATTTTAGAGGTTCAACGATCACGCTGAAAGTGGCCGCAGTTGTTGGCACAAGCAACGCCATTGGATAGGGAATGATTTTTGTTCGTGACCCGGGTTGAACGGGGGTAGATTGTCGAGGGTAATTGAACGGATTTGAGAAATGTAACAATTATGCGGTTGATTCCACATTCCAACCCTGCGTCGCAAAAGGATTCCTGGGCCGGTCCGCGGGAAGGGTTGTTGGGAATCTAACAATTACAAGCATTTTCCTTGTGATTTTTGTATGTGATTTGCGTCAACTCCTCATCAGGAAACGATTTATACGTCTGCGACGCCTTTAGCTCGACTTGTTACGTGGTATACTAGAGGACTCTTCGCTGGGGGGCTGTCAGCCGCAAGGGTCAAGTCAGCAGATAGATACAAATGACAACCATTTCAATGAAATCTGCCGTTTTTAATTTGGCATTTCGCTGAAACAGGCTTGTGGGAGTCTGGCTTTGGGAGAGTGAGTTGTTTTTCCCTGCCTGGGAGCTGGCGGGTAAAGGCCACGGAGCGGCAAAAAAGAGCGGTGGCGTCTTCCCTTGTTTTGGCGATAGCTTTGTGAAGCAATTGGTGCAACATCTTCGTTCCGGTGTGTTGGAACTGCTGGAAATCCCCTGCCCCCAGGCCGGGGCGGGGCAGTTGCTAATCCAAACGCGCGCCAGTCTTATATCCGCGGGGACCGAGCGCTTTTTGGTCGAATTTGGCAAGGCTAGCCTTTGGCAAAAAGCCCGCCAAAACCCCGATCGCGTCCGCCAAGTCTGGAACAAGATCAAAACTGACGGCCTCTGGCCCACGCTGGAGGCGGTCTTTGCCAAATTGGACGAGCCGCTCCCCCTGGGTTATTGCAATGCGGGGGTCGTCCTGGAAGTAGGCGCGGGGGTCGCCAATTTTGCCGCGGGGGACCGGGTAGTCAGTAATGGCGGACACGCGCATGTGGTGGCCGTTCCCAAGAATCTCTGTGCCAAAATTCCAGATAACGTCAGCGACGAGGAAGCCAGCTACGCCGTCTTATCCGCGATTGGGTTGCAGGGGATCCGGTTATTGCAACCAGGCATCGGCGATAATGTGGCGGTTTTTGGCTTGGGTTTGATCGGGTTGGTGACGGTGCAAATGCTGGTCAACAGCGGCGTCCGGGTGCTGGGGATTGATGTGGATCCCCAGCGATTGGCCCTGGCCCAAAGCCTGGGGGCGGAAGTGGTCAACGTGGGAAGCGGTGGTGACCCGATCGCCGCGGGACTGGGATTTAGCCAGGGCGAAGGGGTCGATGGCGTGCTCATCACCGCGAGCGCCAAACAAGACCAAATTGTCCATCAAGCGGCGGAAATCAGCCGTAAACGGGGAAAAATTGTCCTGGTGGGCGTGGTCAATCTGAATCTCGACCGGGCCGATTTTTATAAGAAAGAACTGACATTTCAGGTCAGTTGCAGCTACGGCCCGGGGCGCTATGATCCGAATTATGAAGATCGGGGGCTGGATTATCCGTATCCCTACGTGCGCTGGACGGAACAGCGCAATATCGCGGCGGTGCTTGAGCAAATGTCCCGCGGCAAATTGAACGTCCGGTCGCTCATCAGCAGCCGCATTCCCTTTGACGATGCCGAGCAAGCCTATCAGTTGCTTTCCCAGGATCGCAATCAACTGGGGATCGTCCTGCATTATCCCGCGGAGCCGGTCGCCCGGCATTCGGTCGTGGCCACTCCCCGGACCGACGCTCGGGGACGCGCTAGCGCAACTTTACAATCGATTCCCCCAGTCGCGGGAACGCTTGCCGTTCCGCATCAGCCCCCATCCGCCGCTACCTCGCAGATAGATACCGTGATTTCCCTACCCGCCGCCGACCATCCCACACGGGGGGTCGGTTCGGTGCGACTAGGCATGATTGGGGCGGGGGGGTTTGCCACGCGGGTCTTATTGCCGGCGATCAAACCGACCGGCGTCCAACTGGCGGGGATAGCCAGCGCCCGCGGTCTGAGCGCCGCGCATGCGGCCCGCAAGTTTGGCTTTGCAACTAGCACCAGCGATTATCACACCATCCTGGCGGACCCCTCGGTCAATGCGGTCTGCATCATGACGCGGCATCAGCAGCACGCGGGGATGGTGGTTGAGGCATTGCAAGCGGGCAAGCACGTCTTTGTGGAAAAACCGCTGGCGATCGACCAGGCGGGACTAGCCGCTGTCGCGGCGGCACATGCGGCGCACCCCGACCAGCAACTATTGGTGGGATTTAACCGGCGTTTTTCCCCCCATGCGGTGACCATCCAAAAATTGCTAGCCACACGCAGCGAGCCGGCAACAGTGCACATGTTGATCAACGCGGGCGCGCTGCCGGGAGACCACTGGACCGTTGATAAATCCAGCGGCGGCGGGCGCATCATTGGCGAAGGGTGTCACTGGTTTGATCTGCTTAGCTTTTTACTAGGTCAGCCGATCACCGCGGTCCAGGCCAACGCCAAAGGGTCCGCCGACACCGCGGCCGATCATCAGTCCCTCACGCTGAGTCTGGCGGATGGGTCGGTCGGCGTGTTGCAGTATCTGGTTAATGGACACAAAAGTTTTGCCAAGGAGCGCATCACGATTTTTTGCCAAGGCCAAGTGTTGGAACTGGACAATTTTCGCAGCTTGACCGGTTACGGTTGGCCTAAATTTAGCAAACAAAACTTATGGGCCCAAGACAAGGGGCATCACGCTGAAATGGCCCAGTTCTTGGCGCGTGTGGCTAGCGGCGGTCCACAATTGATCCCGTTTGCCAGTTTATGGAATACCACCCAGGCCACTTTTGCGGCGGTGACTAGCGCACCCACGGGGGACTGGACCGCGGTCGCACCCCTTCCCGTCCAGGTGACCTCCCCTTCCACGACAAATCCTGAACGTGTGGGGCAGAGCAATGGCCACTTGGTCGAAGGGAAGCACGCTTCTAGCGGAAAGGGAGAGCCGCTGCCGCGCTCAGCCAGTCCCTTCGCACAAAGCGGTGCCACCGTGAGTGACTTTGGCGGTAAACCAGACTAAGTAAAGCCGCCGCGACGCCACTCGTGTGCGGCGTTGGCGATACAAGTTGGCAATGACAAGTTCATACATTTTAAGCAGTTATGGTTGTCCGGTGACACCCACGGGAACGGAGTGCGCGCCGAGCCTGTCGGGATCAAACACATAACAAATGGTTGGTTGCACGTTCCTACCGTAAATTAACTTTGTCCGACACCATTCAAATCGCCGCACTGACCGTGGGCGCGGGACATCCCTGCCTGATCATCGCCGAAGTCGCGCAAGCGCATGATGGCAGTTTGGGGACTGCGCATGCCTATATTGACGCGGCGGCGGCATGCGGGGCGGACGCGGTTAAGTTTCAAACACATATCGCCGCCGCGGAATCCACCCCGTCAGAGCCGTTTCGCGTCAAGTTTTCCCGCCAAGACGCCAACCGTTATGATTATTGGCGGCGGATGGAATTCACCCCCGAACAATGGGCCGGTCTGCGGCAACACGCGCTGGACCGGGGGCTGATTTTCTTATCATCGGCTTTTTCGGCGGCGGCCGTGGAATTGCTGGAAAAACTAGAGATGCCCGCCTGGAAAGTCGGTTCCGGAGAAATTGGCACGCTGCCGCTGCTGAGCCAAATGGCCGCGACCGGCAAACCGGTGCTGCTCTCCACCGGCTTGGCGGATTGGTCAACCCTGGACCAGGCTGTGGCCACGGTGTGGGGGGCCAATCCCCGGGGACCCGACGGCGCACTGGCGGTTTTTCAGTGCACGACCGCCTATCCCTGTCCGCCCGAGCGCGTCGGCCTGAATGTGCTGCCACAGTTGCAAGCCCGATATCGCTGTCCCGTGGGCCTGAGCGATCATTCCGGGACTATTTATGCTGGATTGGGAGGGGTCTGCTTTGGAGCTAATTTACTTGAAGCGCACATTGTCTTTAGCCGCGAGTGTTTTGGCCCGGACGTTCCCGCCTCGTTGACTACCGCCGAATTTTCCCAACTTGTCGCAGGGGTTCGTTTTTTAGAAGCCGCCACCAGCAGCGCAGTAGATAAGGACGCGGGAGCGGTGGAGCTAGCTGGTTTGCGTCAAGTCTTTGGCAAGAGTGTGGTTGCCGCGGCGGATTTGCCCGCCGGACATCGTCTGTCGCTGGCGGATTTGGCACTAAAAAAGCCAGGTTCGGGCATTCCCGCGGCTCAATTAGGATCGGTGGCGGGTCGGGTGCTGGCACATGCGGTCGTGCGGGACACGTTGCTCTCAGAGGGGGATTTTTTACCCTTTGACCAATAATCCATCGCGGCGACGCTGGTCTGATTTACAGTTTTTTAGGAATACAATTCATCGCCTATGAGTTCCGTGACTTCGCCCTTGCGTAAGGTGTGTGTTGTCCTGGTGGATCGCGCCAATTATGGCCGGTTAAAGCCTGTGATGCACGCTTTGCAAGATCATGCCGCGTTGCAGTTGCAGGTGATCGCCGCGGGAACGATGGTGCTCGAGCGGTTTCAACAACCGGTCAATATTGTCCGGGGGGATGGCTTTCCCATTGACGGCGAAGTTTATATGGAACTGGAAGGATCCGTCCCCGCCACGATGGCCAAAAGCGTGGGCTTTGGGATTGTGGAATTTACCAACGAATTTCAGCGCCTTAAACCCGATGTGGTGTTGATCATTGGTGACCGGTACGAAGCGTTAGCCGCGGCTATCGCCGCCGCCTACATGAACCTGACGATCGTCCATATCCAGGGAGGGGAGGTCACCGGTTCGATTGACGAATCCGCCCGTCACGCCATCAGCAAATTTGCCCATTTTCATTTTCCCAGCACCAAAAGAAGCAGCGAATATCTGCTGCGGATGGGAGAACGTCCCGATTCGATCCTGGGGGTGGGTTGTCCCTCTAGCGATATCGCACGTGTGTTTGACCGCTCCCTTGCGCCGGAAATTATCAATGCACGGGGGGCCGGCTCGCAAATTGACGTCACGCAACCGTTCTTGCTGGTGTTATTTCACCCCACGACGACGGAATTTGGCGGCGAGCGGGCTCAAATGGAAGCGCTCCTGGATGCGATCTTTGCCATTCGCAGGCCCACGGTTTTGCTTTGGCCAAATATCGACGCCGGTTCGGACCATATTGGCAAGGCGATCCGGGTCTATCGCGACCAGCGCAGGCCCGACTGGCTGCGGACCATGACCAACCTCTCGCCGGAAAATTATTTAAAGGTGTTGGCCAACACCGCCTGCGCGATTGGCAACTCCAGCAGCTTTGTGCGGGACGCGGGGTACTTTGGCACGCCGGTCGTTCTCGTGGGCAATCGCCAAGAAGGGCGCGAACATGACCAGCATGTCATTCCGGTCAGGCCCATCGCCACCGAAATCGAGGCCACGATTCGCCGCCAATTGGAGCACGGACGTTATCCCCCCAGCACGCTCTATGGCGACGGCCACGTGGCCGAGCGCATCGCCGCTGGGATCGCCACGTTAACGCCCTATATCCAAAAGCGCCTGCATTATGTAAACGAGGGGTAACTGGTATTTGGTTACTGGTGAAAACCTGAATATCGCAACTTCCTTCCTCCACTCCTCCAAACTCCACTACTCCCTTTCTCCCCTCCATGCGTATCCTTGGCATTGTTACCGCCCGCGGCGGATCCAAAGGGATCCCTCGCAAAAACCTAGCCCCCCTGCTGGGCCAGCCGCTCTTGGCCTATACGGCCCAGGCGGCCCTGGCTAGCCAGTTGACGCGAGTGGTGCTATCGACCGATTGCCCGGAAATTGCCGCCGTGGGGGAAAAGCTGGGCCTGGAAGTGCCATTTTTACGCCCGGCTGAATTGGCCGCCGATGACACGCCCACGTTGCCGGTATTGCAAGATGTGGTGCGTCGACTAGCCGACCAGGGAGATGAATACGATGGTGTGTTTATTTTGCAGCCAACCAATCCGTTGCGGTTAGTCAGCGATATTGACGGAGCGATCGAATTATTAATCACCAGCGGGGCGGATTCGGTGATTAGTTTTGTCCCCGTGGGGGAGCGCCATCCCGCCCGGATGAAACAACTCGATCCGCAGCGGCGCGTGGTCAATCCCCCGTTTGCCGAGCAGTTTGAAGGCCAGCGCCGCCAAGATCTGCCCCCTTATTACCTGCGTGATGGGTCGGTCTATGTCACCCGGATGACCATCCTGATGGAGCAAAACTCTATTCAGGGGACGGACTGCCGGGCGTGGCTGATGCCGGTCGAGCGGGCTTGGAACGTGGATGAACCGTTTGATTTGTTTATGGTCGAGCAATTGTTGCGGTACCAGCAGGTGAGTGGGGAGTGAGTGGATAGTGGATGGTGAGTAGTGAGTCTTAGCAAATACCAAATACCAGCAACCAAATACCAAAAACCAGTTACCAGCAGCGTGTCCCTCCAACTCCTCATCGCCGAGTCCGACCGCTTTAGCCCCCGCGCCCTAGCGACGTTGCAACGTCATTTCACCGTGACCTGTGCCGACTTGGACCGCGCCGCGTTATTATCGTCCATCGCCCCTTATGATGCTTTGTGGGTGCGTTTGCGCAACCAGATTGACCAAGCCGTCTTTCGCGCCGCCCCCCGGTTGCGGTGGGTCATGACCAACACCACGGGACTGAATCATATCGACCTGGCCGCGGCCGCCAACGCCGGTGTGCGGGTCGTCTCGCTACGGGGGGAAGTTGACTTTTTACGCCAAATTCGCGCAACCGCCGAACTCACCCTGGGGCTTATCCTGGCCCTGGTGCGGCATCTGCCGAGGGCTGTGGCACACCCACTGGCTGGCGGCTGGAATCGCGATTTATTTGAAGGGCGCGAGCTAGCCGGTCTGACGGCGGGAATTGTCGGTTATGGCCGGTTGGGAAGCCAGGTGGCCAAATACTTGCACGCGATGGACTTGCGCGTGTTGACCTGCGGGCCATCGTTGCGGCAGGCGGATGTGGCTCCGGAAATTTCAGTCGTAAGCGAGCGGGAATTACTGGCCCAGGCGGAGATTGTGAGTCTGCACGCCGACTACACCTCGGAAAATGACGGTTTTTTTGGTGCGCGGCACTTTGCGGCGATGCGCCCCGGGGCCTATTTTATAAATACAGCCCGCGGAGAGCTGATCGATGAAGCGGCGTTGCTGGATTCCCTGCAAACGGGTCATCTGGCGGGCGCGGCGGTCGATGTCCTGCGGGACGAACGCTCCACGGGCATGGCCGCCCACCCGCTGATTCAATACGCCCAAACGCATGATAATTTATTGATTACGCCACACATCGGGGGGAATACCCGGGAATCACTCCACAAGACCGAGGATTTTTTGGCGGAAAAATTGTGCCACATGCTCCTTGCCGAAGCTTCGCCCCCCAGCGGCGAACCAGCCCAATTTTTAGCCCCTGCATCAGCCCCTAGCGCCATTTAACTCGTACCAATCATCCCGCCAAGCGGATTATCGCCTATCTTTTCAACCGGAGTCTTCCCATGGCCAACCCCCTGACCTCTTTCGCCCGCATGTTTAGCGGGGACAAAACCGTTCCTAGTCCGTTGCTCAATCGGATGGGTATCCAGGTGATGCGCACCATGATCGCGCGGGGAATGTACAAATTTCGCTCGCTACCGGTGGACAGCGATCTGCAATCCGCCGCGCGCGAGTTGCTATCCGATGGCCTGGTGGTATTACCCGAATTTTTGCCGGATGCGGAGTTTGCCGCCGTCCAGTCCGAGTCCCGGCAACTATCCGCCGATGCCGAACTAAAGCACAAGACCCTGCACCACGGCCCCAATCAATTAGAATTGACGACCTTTGACACTAGCCGGGATTTTGCCAAGTATCCGGCGATTGGCCGGTTTTATCAGGATCGGCGGTTGGTCCAACTCATGCAGTGCGCGGAAAAACGCAAACTGGACTACACCATAGGCAATCACGCCTACGAACATCTGGTGCAGGGTCCCCTGGGCGAGGAAAAAGACCCTGAAACCGACATGCATAGCGATATTTTTTTTCACACCCATAAAGCTTGGTTGTATCTCGAGGACGTCGCCGAAGAACACGGCCCGCTGGTCGCGGTCAAGCGGTCGCATTTGCTCACGCCCAAGTCGCTGGCTTATCTGTACCAAGAAAGCACTAGCAATAACAAAGGCTCGCGGCGGATCACACCGGAAGAGTTGACCGCATTGGGGTTGACCGAGACCGTCCTGACCGTGCCAAAAAACACGCTGGTTATCGCCAACGTGCATGGCTATCATTGCCGCCGCCGGGGCCAGCCTGGCAAGGAACGATTTGCCCTGCACTGGAGCCTGCGGGCCAATCCGTTCCGGCTAACGAGTAGGTAGTGGGGGATGGATAGTGGGTAGTGGTTGGATAGGGGATAGTGTCGGTAAAGATTTTCGCACAGGTTTCACAGAGGCAGTTCCATTAGCACCGGTTTGACAAGTTCCCTGAGATCCATCCCGGGCGTGATTCCGCTGTGGCGCATGGTCAAGAAATTGCCCGGCGTCCAGCGTCTGGCCGATGACACGCTGTTATGGCGACTGTACGGCCGCTGGCGGCCCGATTGTGTTACTCTCCCCGGTACAGAGCGGCAAATCTTTGTCGATCCCCTGGAAAACCGCGGGCTAGCGCTCTTAAAAAACAGAGCAGCCGGCCAGCCATTTTTAAAACGCTTTTGGAAGTCCGCCTGCGCCGAACTGCGTCCCACCGCCGTTCTGGATATTGGCCTCAATTACGGCGAGATCGTCCTGGCGGAGACGTATCCCCCCGCGACCAAAATCCTGGGCATCGAGGCAAATCCCGCCCTTACCCGCTGGCTTGAACGCTCGCGTCAGATTCACCCCAATGCCACGCAGTTGCAATTTGTGTACGCACTTGCCGGGGAGCAAGCCGCCGGAGAAGAGAACTTTTATATCAACGAAAAATGGTCCGGCAGTTCCTCGGCCATTTTGGATCCCAGTCGTCCCGGTGTGACCTCCCGCACCGTTCCCTGCGTCAGCGTGGACGGCCTCTGGGCGGGACAGCTTACCCCGGCAGACCGTTTGCTGTTTAAGATCGATGTCGAAGGGTACGAGCCCCCCGTCTTGCGCGGAATGCGGCAAACACTGGCCACCTGTGGCCAATGGCTGGGAATCATCGAATTCAACGAAGAGTTTTTTCCCCGTCTGGGGATCGACGCGGGGGAATTTGTGGCGGAACTAGCCGCCCAGGCCAGCCTGATAGCCCTTTGCCATAACGGTCAATTGCGTCCCTTGCCCACCGCTAATTTAGACGATTGGCACATGATTCTGGGGGAGGGGCCAATTTGCGTGGATTTGATTTTGGTATCGCGTGGTTGGGAGTGTGATTTTTTAAGCAACTGGCTGGCGGAAAGCGCACATCACTCCTCCGACAGTCACTCCGCAGATAACCATCCTGCCGCATGAGTGCCCCGACTCAACCCACGCCCGCAGCGCCCGTCAGCGCCGCCCGCAATTCGCTGCTGACCTTGGTCACGCGGTTAATTAGCCTCCCGCTGGGATTGGTCTCTAGCCTGGTGCTGGCCCGGACCCTGGGGGATGAGTCGCTGGGGGGGTACCGGTATTTGCTATTGTTTAATGGATTATGGCTGCCGATTGCCACGCTCGGCCTGGGGGGAGCGACAATTTATTTGCTTAGCTCACGGCGTTATACCGCGGCGCAAATTTGGCCGACGGTGCTGGGGTTTGGCGCGCTGCAGGGGTTGATGGTGTTGGCCCTGGCGGCAATTTTATATCCGCTCAATTTGCTCGGGGGAATTGCCGAGGAATTGCCCAGCGCGTTTATTGCCGCGACCCTGCTCATCCTTCCCCTGCAGGGAATGTACCTGATGGGAACGCGGGTCTTGGTGGGTGATTCCCGTTTTGGAGCCAGCAACCTGCAGCATTTAGTCTCCATCTGCGCTCCCTTTGCCCTACAAGTACTCTTATTGGTGGTTTGGCCCTGGGCCGCGCACCGGGCATTCCTGGACCCTCAAGCGTGGTTCATCCATCCGCTATGGGGGGCGCTTTTGGCTTATATCCTGGCAACGCTTTTTCAGACTGTCATCCTTATCTGGCAACTGTGGAGTAACTACACCCCGGAACGTTGGTGGAACCAGGCATTTACCAGCGATAGCCTCACGTATGGCTGGAAGGTCTGGTGGGGGGATATTACCACACGGTTGAATTTGCGTGGCGATCAATGGATTCTGAGTTATTTCGTCTCCAAGGCCGATCTGGGCCAGTACGGCCTGGCGGTGACACTGAGCGAAATCCTATGGAATATCCCCGATTCGCTCAACTATGTGCTCTTTAACAAACTTTCGGCGGAACGCCAGGACACCGTGCGCGTGCAATTAACCGAACGCGTGCATCGGGTCCTCTTTTGGGTTATGTTGGCGCTCATTGGCGGGGCGGCCGCGGCATCTCCCTGGCTTATCCCGCTATTGTACGGTCCAAAATTTCAACCCGCCGTGCAGCCGTTACTCTGGCTTTTGCCGGGCACCTTGTTTCTGACCACGACCAAGGTCATCACCAAATACTTTGGGGCGGTGGGCCGTCCCGGCCTTTCCAGCGTGACCACCGTCGCCGGTACGATCATCGGCCTGGGGACCTGCTGGGCCATGCTCTGGTTTATGCCACATTGGGGGATCACTGGTGCGGCGCTGGCGTCCTCCCTGGGGTATTTTTGCAGTGCGCTATTGGCACTGGGTCTATACAAATGGCTCACCCGTCCGCACAAGACCCACTTTTTTCGGATGCGGCTGCCGGATTGGCTATGGTTTCGCGAGCAATTTCGCCGGGTGGTTTAAGTTTTTTAGCGGAATTGGGCTATTTTGGCATCTTTTTTGGTACGACTTTTATTTACCCAAATTAACTGTAAAAATTGCCGTGTAGAGTGCCTTATTTTGTCGATTTTGGGAACTTTCCCGCGCGTTTGTTGAAACTTTTCCGTCAATCTGCAATTCTAATAGAAGTTAATCGGCGGTGGGGGATTAACCGGTCGGGCCAAAAAAATGAATAAAACCTTTGATCCTTATGTGGAATGGCTGGGTATTCGCGATCCCGAGCGACCGGTCAATCATTACCGTTTGCTGGGGCTGGAACTCTTTGAACCCGACGCCAACGTTATTTCCCTGGCCGCGGATCGGCAAATGGCCCATCTACGCAACTTTCAGGCGGGAGAACAGGCGGATGCCGCCCGCAAGTTGCTGAATGAACTTTCCAGCGCGCGGCTCTGCCTGTTAAAGCCCGAACGCAAAGCGGAGTACGATACTCGCTTACAACAAAAGATGTCCAGCAACGGGGCAAATCGGCAATCCACCGCCGTTTCCCCCGGTCTAGCCGCGGGGAATGGCCAACATTCGGTCACAACCAATCCAAATGCCGCTGGCACCCCATCCAAGAACGCTCCAAGCGGCGTCAACGGTGGCACCGCGTCGCCCCGGGAAAATCCTTATTCCTCGCCGCGATCATCGGTATTGATTGACACGGGCCAAACGACCAATTTGGGGGCCAATCGCAAGGCTCCGGCATTTAATATCGCGTGGGTGGTTTTGGCGGTCTTGACGATCTTTTGCGGCGGTTTGATGTATTACATCATCAAAAGCAGTACGGGACCCGCAACCCCACCCACGGTGGCCAAAGCTAAACCCAAAAAAGCTGTCCCCTCCCCTTCCAATACTTCCACGGATTCCGCGGATACGACGCCCGTTTCCCAAAATCCGGCAACGCCACTCCCTGACAACCCCGGTGATGCTAAGAATATTCCCCAACCGGAGGTAACTGAACCATCAACGGATCAGCCACAAAAGAATCTTCCGCCAAAGACGGTGATCCCGGTTGTTCCCCCGGCTGATCAACCCTCTGGAAATGCCCCCCCCGAGTTAAAGGGAGTTGACCTCGCGCCGGGCACCACCACCAATTTGCCGACATCCCCCACGCCGCCAGAGAATCCATTGCCCCCGGAGAACTCCGCGACATCAACTCCACCCGCGGTGACGCCCCCCGTCTCCCCGGTCCAGGCCCAGCGTCTGCCGGTCCCCACAAAAGAACAAATTGCCCCCAAGATGCGGGAAATCCGCGAGCTATTTAAGGAAGAATACAAGCAAGATAAGGATCCGGATAAATTGGCGTTGGCTAAAAAGCTCTTTGCTAGCACCTCCAACACCAAGACCGACCCCGTCACGGAGTACGTCCTATTGATGGAAACGCGGGATTTGGCGGTCCAAGGAGGGGATGTGCAGCTCGCGCTGCGGGCCAATGACCTGATCATCAAAAAATATGAAGTGGATGGCGACGAAGAGCGGGCGGACCTCTTTGCCAAGCTGGCCAGTCAAACGAACAAGCCAAAGGAGTATTACCTGGCGCTGTCGGACCAGATGAAACAAACCGTCGAAGCCAGCCAACTTAATGATGAATACGATCTGGCGATACGCGTCACCACGATCGCGCAGGGATTGGCCCGCAAGTTAAATGTGGTGGCGACGGTGTCTTATCTATCAAATAAGCTCAAGGAACTAAATCTCCACCGTTCCCACTATAACAAGGTCAAGGATTCCAAGGCGCGGTTGCAGACCGCGCCCGAGGACCCCGCCGCGAATACCGCGTGGGGGGAATATCTGTGCTTTGTAAAGGGAAATTTCTCGATTGGCCTGACCCATTTGGCACTGGGGGAGGACGCGGTCTTGGCGGATTTGGCCAAACGCGAATTAGACACTCCCGCGGATCCCCTGGTCAGATTTGCCCTGGCGGAAGATTGGTGGCTCTTATCCGACAAATACAAGGACTCTTCCAAGAATCTGATCAAGCAGCACGCCGGAGAAATCTACCTCTCTCTCAAAGGCAAGCTGGAAGGGCTGGATGGCGTAAAGGTCGACAAGCGAATTCAAGAATTCATGAACGAGGCCATCGCCCAGGACGCCACCCGCGCAAAATACCTGACCCAAATTTTAACCTCCACGGTGTGGGTCTTTACCTGGGATAATGAACCGCAAAAGGCTCCCCAGGAAATGCAGTTTTTTCCGAACAATCGGGTTCGCTCGCAGATCTTTTCCCGTTGGGAGATCGAAGGGAGCGAAGTCAAATTATCAATGAACAATCCCAATGATCCGCTCCGACGCTTGGGCTCGCTCAAGGTCAGTCCCGATCAGTTGGAACTGCATTACTACGAACGGGGTAAATTGTCCAACCACGCGATCCTCCGACCCCGCTAGCTTTTTTTCGCGGCGTGGCACTCGCGCCCGCGGCCCGCCAATATTTCACTTTGCCACCCTAGGACCAGTCCGACTCGCATGAAAATGAAACGCGCTTTGATCACGGGAATCACCGGCCAGGATGGCTCTTACTTGGCGGAGTTGCTCCTTGACAAGGGGTACGAGGTGCATGGCATCATTCGCCGCTCCAGCAGCTTTAACACTAAACGAATCGATCCCATTTATCAGGATCCGCACACGGTCGGCACCAAGCTGTTTTTGCACTATGGGGACCTGGCCGACGGGACCTGCCTGCGCCGCATTATCGAGGCCGTGCAACCAGACGAAATTTACAATCTGGCCGCGCAATCGCACGTCAAGGTATCCTTTGAAAAAGCCGAATACACCGCGGACATCGTCGCCACCGGCGTGCTGCGACTGCTCGAATCCATCCGCGATCACAACCGCGCGACCGGCCGCGATGTCCGGTTTTACCAGGCAGGTTCCAGCGAGATGTTCGGCGCTTCCCCACCCCCCCAGGACGAGAACACCCCCTTTTACCCCCGCAGCCCCTACGCCGTGGCCAAGGTCGCCGCGTTTTACTTTTGCAAAAATTACCGCGAAGCCTACAACTTGTTCATTTGTAATGGCATTCTCTTTAACCATGAAAGCGAACGCCGCGGCGAAACCTTTGTTACCCGCAAAATCACCCGCGCCGTCGCCCGCATCAAACTCGGCCTACAGGACAAGCTCTTTCTGGGCAATCTGGACGCCAAACGGGACTGGGGCCACGCCCAGGATTACGTCCGCGCGATGTGGTTGATGTTGCAGCAAGAGGAGCCAAACGATTATGTGGTGGCCATGGGGCAGGCCCATTCCGTCCGGGATTTTGTGGAGCAGGCCTTTGCCCTGGCCGATCTGGACTGGCAAAAACACGTCGAGATCGATCCCCGGTATTTTCGCCCGACCGAGGTTGATTATCTGCTGGGGGATCCCTCCAAGTGCAAGCGATTACTGGGCTGGGAACCGGAGATAAGCTTTGAGGAGCTTGTACGCCGGATGTACGAAAACGACCTGGAAGAAGCCCTGCAGGAAGAAACTCTTCGCCGCGCGGGATACCGGCTGACGGCGCATATCGCCGAATAACGCATTTCGCCGAAAAACATCAGCCCCTTGACTCTTAGCCCAACGAATATGCAGCCATCGGCAAAGGTTTTTGTGGCGGGCCACCGTGGACTGGTTGGTTCCGCCATCACCCGCGCGCTGCGCGCCCAGGGGCATACCGCCATCCTGACCCGCCCGCGGTCGGAGCTGGACTTGCTAGATGGCGCGGCGGTGGCGCGATTTTTTGCGGCGGAGCGTCCCGAGTACGTCATTTTGGCCGCGGCCAAGGTGGGTGGCATCCATGCCAACAACACCTACCCGGCGGAATTTATCCATGAAAACTTGCTCATTCAGACACACGTCATAGACGCGGCCTACCGTCATGGTTGCGAAAAACTGCTATTTTTAGGCTCTTCCTGCATCTATCCCAAACTGGCGCCCCAGCCCATTAGCGAGGATTCGCTTTTGACTGGTCCGCTGGAGCCGACCAATTCCGCTTATGCCCTGGCCAAGATCGCCGGAGTCGAAATGTGCCGCGCGTACCAGCGGCAATACGGCTTTTCCTGCGTCTGCCTGATGCCCACCAATTTGTATGGTCCGGGGGATAATTTTGATCCACACAACTCGCATGTGCTGCCAGCCTTGATCAGGAAGTTTCACGAGGCCAAGCAAAACGGCAGTCCCGCGGTCACGATTTGGGGGACGGGGACGCCGCGGCGCGAATTTTTATATGTGGATGACCTGGCCGCCGCGGCGATTTTTCTGCTCCAGCAACATCTGTCCGATCCGCTGATCAATGTCGGCTGCGGCAGCGACCTGACGATTCGTGAATTGGCGGAACTCATCCAGGAAATCGTGGGCTATCGGGGGGAATTGCAGTTTGACGCCAGCAAGCCTGACGGCACCCCCCGCAAGCTGCTCGACGTGGGACGCATCACCCGCCTTGGCTGGCAGCCGCGCGTGGGCCTGCGCGAGGGGATCGCCCGCACATATGCCTGGTACTTGGAACACACGGCTTAGATAACGATCGTGACCCACCCCCACATGAGCGAGACCCTGACCGCCCCCGCGGAGTTACCAGCCCACACCTTCCCCGGTGAACGGCTGCGTCTGCGTCGCAAGTTGCTGTTTTTGGTGCCAACGGTTCCGCCGGTACCAATCGCCGGGGCGTTTGTGATCAAGAATTTACTAAGCCAGCTTGACCCGCGGGATGTGGTCGTCGGGGCAGAGTTTTGGCCCGATAATCCACCGGACCAGACCTCGATGGAGGGGGGCTTTCCCGTGCATTTTGTTTGCCGCAAATGGACTTGGCCTCCGCGCGGCCAGCAATATGTGCATTGGCTCAAGTGGCTCTTTATCCGGCAAACCGCGCGGCGCATCGCGCGGGTCATTCTCCAGAATGGCTGCCAGGCGATTTTTTGCAATTTTCCGGATGAGCTGCTGCTATTTTCCGCGTATCTGGCGGCGGAATGGACCCAACTGCCACTCTATACTTTTTTTCACAACACCTACCGGGAAAATCGAACCGGTTGGCGGCGGTGGATTGCCGATTACCTGCAGCCGCGGGTCTTTGCCCGTTCCGAACAGGTCTTTGTGATGAGCGCGGGGATGCAGCGTGGTCTGGAAAAACTGTACCCCGGGCAGGCGTTTACGCCGCTGGTGCATACCTTTGCCGAGCCAATCCCTCCCTTTGAGTCGCTCCCCCCCTGGCAAACCGGGCGCATTCGCGTGGGCTTTTTAGGCTCGGTCAATGAATCCAATCTCGACGCGCTGCATCGGTTTCGCGCGCTGGTTGCCGCCGACAGCCGCTATGAATGGAACATTTATTCCAATTCCAGTTCCTGGTTTTTACAAAAGGTCGGTTTTGTCGGCGAACGGATCGACCACACATCCCCCAGCGACGAGGATTTACCCGGCAAGCTGCGGGATAATGACCTGCTGCTGTTGCCGCATGGTTTTAGCGGCGGCTTGACGCCCATCGAGTACGAAACAATTTTTCCCACGCGAACAATTCCGTATTTGCTGTCCGGCCGGCCCATTGTGGCGTTTAGCCCGCCGCACAGCTATTTGAACGCGTGGCTGGCCGAACATGACTGCGCCGAGATCGTCGACCAGCCAGACCACGCTCTCTTGCGCGCGCGTATCGACGCCCTGGCGGCCAATCCCGCCCGTCAGGCCCAGTTAGTCCACAACGCCCTCTCCGCCGCGCGCCAATTTCAGGCCCGCACCGTGGTGACGCAGCTCGTGGAAAAGTTAAATGCCCAACCCCGCTTTGTCGCCAGCAAAGCATAAAAAGGCCCGCCGTTGCCATGAACTGGCGTAAAGCTATCTATCAATTGATTGACCGCGCGCGGGGAATTCACACCCAGCGGTATCTGGCGGAGTATGCCCGCGCGGACGCCACGACCCTGGATGATGCGCCGCTGGTGGCCAGCTTGCGAAAAATGCTAACCCATGGCGCGACGCGAGTTCCGTATTATCAAAAGCTGTTGCCATCCGGCGGGGAACTTGCGTCAAGGGATCCGTATGACATTTTGTCCCGTTTGCCAATCTTGACGAAGGACCTCATTCGTCAAAATTTTGCGGATTTAAAATCCCGCGACCTGGCCACCCGCCGCTGGCATGAAAACACCTCCGGCGGTTCCACGGGCGAGCCGATTCGCTTGATTCAGGACCGCGAATACGCCGAGCGCGTCGCCGCGGTGGCGCTGTTGTACTCCGCCCTGATCGGCCGCGAGATTGGCCAGCCGGAAGTGGTCCTGTGGGGTTCCGAAAAAGAGCTATTTACCGGCAGCCGGGGCTGGAAAACACGGCTGAATAACTGGCTGTCCAATACCACCTACCTGAACGCCTTTGCCATGACGCCCGAGCGCATGCGGGCGTATATCAGCGAATTAAATCAGCGGCGGCCGCGGCTGATCTTGGCTTATGCGCAGGCGATTTATGAGTTAGCGCTTTTTGCCGAACGCGAACAACTCCCCGTCGCGCCTCAGCACGCGATCTTGACTTCCGCCGGGACGCTGTATCCCTTTATGCGGGAAAAACTAGAACAGGTCTTTGGCTGCGCGGGGCGCGTGTTTAACCGTTATGGCTCGCGCGAGGTGGGCCTGATCGCCTGCGAACGCCCCGGCTACCGCGGTTTGGTGGCGTCCCCCTGGACAAACTATATCGAGGTGGTCGACGACGCGGGTCAACCCCTTTCCCCCGGTGAAGAAGGGGAAATTGTCGTGACCAGCCTTGTCAACTACGCCATGCCGCTGCTGCGGTACGCCATTGGGGACCGCGGGATCCTGGGCCAACCGCAAAATGGCCGACAAATCCTCACCCGCGTCCTGGGACGCAATGTTGATGCCTTTGTCACGGCGGACGGGGGATTGATCGATGGCGAGTATTTTACGCACCTGCTGTACTATCGCGATTGGCTGTGGAAGTTTCAGGTCGTGCAAAAAACGCCCCGGCACTTGGTTTATAAGCTGATTCCCACCGAGCGTCCCTGCCCCCCCGCCGAACTAACGGAAATCCGCGAAAAATCGCAATTAGTCCTGGGGATCCAAACCACCGTCGATTTTGAGTTTGTCAAAGAAATCCCCCCCAGCCCCTCGGGAAAATACCGCTATACCATCTCGGAAGTGCCACGCGCGGCGAACACCCCCGCCACTGTCGCCGCGACTTCCGCGGCCCTGGAAACCTCTTCCCACTAAAAATGCCGGAATTTTTAACTGACGCCCGCGTGGCCGTGGTAAAAGAAGAGCCACACTATGCGCGCACGCCCCCCTTTGACCCCGACCAGGTGTATCCAGAATGGCCAAACGCTAAAATCGGCACGGAGGCCAATCCCGCCTACCGCGCCGTGCGGCAAGTCTTCCGCACCCTGGGTCTGGACCGGGAGCACGACGGCACGGCCGCCTGGAACCCCCTGGCGCAGTTGATCAAACCTGGCAACTCCGTCGTACTCAAACCGAACATGGTGGCTCACCGCAACCAGGGGGCGCGGCTATACGGGATTACCGACACGGACTCGCTGGTTACACATGGATCGGTGATTCGAGCGGTGTTGGACTATGCGGCGCTGGCGCTGCGCGGCGGCGGGCGGATTATTATTGGTGATTGCCCCATCCAGGGGACCAGTTGGGAACAGGTGGTTGCCCTCATTGGCCTGGATGCCATCGCGGACGATTTTCGTCAACGCTTTCCCGGAATCGAGTTGATCGTCCGGGACTATCGCCTGGGAAAGGCGGTTCTGGCGGGGGACACGGTCGTGGCCCGCGTGGTCGATGAATCCACCCGCGGCGAATATATGGAGCTGGATATTGGCCGACACAGCCTGCTCTTGCCGTTGATGCAACAACCGTATCACTTTGGCGTATCCCAATATCCCCGGCAGCGGATGCGTGCGGCGCATACCCCGGAGGTCAATAAATATCTGCTGCACCGGGACATTGTCCAGGCCGATGTCATGATCAACCTGCCCAAAATGAAATCCCACATGAAAGCGGGCGTCACCTGCGCGCTGAAAAACTTTGTGGGGGTGAATGGGCACAAGGATTACTTGCCCCATTTTCGCTTTGGCAGTCCCAAACAAGGAGGGGACGAATATCCCGATGGCAATGTGCTATGGGACGGCATGTGGTATTTTGCCCATCTGGACTGGGAATTGGACAGCGGGTGGCGCAAGCGGTTTTATAACCGCATCTCGCGCGTTTTTTCCAAACTGCTCCAGTTGGGAGGTTCCCCCCGCAATCATGGTTCTTATGCTGGCGGCGGATGGCATGGGAACGACACCCTGTGGCGAACCGTCCTGGATATCAAACGGGCGTATCTTTACCACAACCGGCGATCCGGCCGCGTCGAAAAAACGCCCAGCCCGGACGTCAAGTATTTGGCTATTTTGGACGGCTTGGTCGGGGGCGAAAAAGAAAGTCCCCTGGCCCCCAGCCCCGTCCCGTGTGGGTGGGTCATGGCGGCTCACAATCCCCTGGCGTTGGACCTGGTGGCGACGGCGCTGATGGGCCTGGATTGGCAAAAAATCCCCCAAATTTCCCGGGGATTTGAGCCGATGGACCTACCCTTGGCAAATTTTGGCCCGGCGGACGTTACTATCCTAGGGACCGCGGTCCCCTCCACCGTGGAAGAAATTTACCGTCAGCGGGCATTTATTCCATTTGAACCGTCGCTGGGTTACCGGGGAATGGTGGAATATGAGGCAAAAAATGGGGCAAAGACCTCAGTTTTGACATAAATTTATTAAATGAGAAATCCCTCCTTTCGGCAAGGTCATTGTGGCCGAAAGCCGCCCGCATGACCCTAGCCCCCCCCATCTCCGAAGCGCACATTCCTCCCGCAGCCGCGTCAGCCGCGCCGCGACGAGTGTTGTATTTGATTAACACGCTGGGAACGGGAGGGACAGAGCGAAACGTGCGGATGTTTTGCCAACATATCGATCAAAGCCGCTATCTCCCCGAGGTTTGGGTGCTCAAAGGGGGGGGCGAATTTGAGCACGAAATTCGCGATGCCGGAATCGCCGTTCGCGATCTCAACCGCAATTGGGCCCGTAGCCCCTGGTTCGCGCTCAAAACCGCCTGGCAGATTTCCCGGCAGAATGTGGACTTGGTTCATGCGTTTCTCCCCACGATCGCCACTTATGCAGCCTTGGGGAGGTTGATGTTCGGTTTGCGGGTTCCCTTGATCATGTCCCTGGGGACGACCAAAATGGCCAACAGCAAAGAAGAGGTGATCATTCGGCGTTTTTTTCCCTTGACGATTGATCATATCTTTGCGAATTCCACTTCCGTCGCTGCCTATGCAAAAAACCTAGGCTTTCAAGAATCCCAGACAACAATCATTCCCAACGGGCACAATCCCCATGCGTTCTTACGGCCGATTAACAAGGAGGCCGTCCGCGACGCCCTGGGCATTAGCTCGGATGAATGGATGCTGATCCACGTGGGGCGATTGATTGATACCAAGCGGCTGGAGGATTTAATCGACGCGGTCGCCCTGCTGGAACCGCGTCAGTATAAATTTCGCGTCGTGCTGGCGGGTAGCGGGCCTTTGTTGCAATCGCTGCAGGGACGAATCGCCGAATTGAATTTACAACACCGCTTTATGTTTTTGGGGAATCGCGCGGATGTGCCCGACCTCTTGCGGGCGGCCGACATGTTTGTCTTTCCCTCCGAGGTCGAGGGTTTGCCAAATTCCATCATCGAAGCGGGCATGGCCCGGCTGCCCATCGTCGCCTGCCAAATCATGGGGGTAACGGATGTCCTGCGGGATGGCCAAGAAGGCTTGCTGGTCCCTCCGCGCTCGCCCGCGGCCTTTGCCGGAGCCATACAAAAAATGATCGAAGACCCCGAGCTGGCGGGCAGGTTAGCCGCGGCGGCGCAGCAACATTGCCTGCAAACTTATAGTATTCAAGGGACATTGGATAAACTATATGCCGCGTATGACAAATGCCTGGAAAAGAACGAATAAGTGCTAAAATCCCGGCAAATACGCCCTCTTTCGTTAAGAATGTGCAAGCCAATTGACAAATTCACCCGCGAAATTCAAGATCACTACAGGAGTGGGATGACTGGGAAGATAGAACGGTAATCTATCAGTGACCGTCGGACGTTGACAATTGGGGCAGATTGTCTGTTATTCCCCACGGGTTGAGGGGCCGCGCCAGCGTGGCTGCTAAACCGCCTTGCCAACAGATCCATGACACACATCTTGGGTATTTCCGCGTTTTATCATGATAGCGCCGCCGCGCTGGTGCGGGACGGGCAAATCCTGGCCGCCGCGCAGGAAGAGCGGTTCACGCGGATCAAACATGACCCGGCGTTTCCCAAAAAGGCCGTGGAATTCTGCCTGGAAACCGCTGGCATCACGCCCAGTCAATTGGACGCCGTGGTTTTTTATGAAAAGCCGCTGGTCAAATTTGAGCGGCTGTTGCAATCGTATTTGGCATATGCCCCGCGGGGATTTCGCTCGTTTTTAAACGCCATTCCCGTGTGGCTTAAACAAAAATTATTTCACCCGCGCTTGATTGACGCGGGTTTAGATAATCAATATTCAGGCCCGCTCTACTTTATTACCCACCACGAGGCGCACGCCGCCAGCGCGTTTTTTCCCTCCCCCTTTGAGGAGGCGGCCGTCATCACCCTGGACGGCGTGGGCGAATGGACCACCACCAGTTGGGGCGTCGGACGGGGCAACCGCCTGGAACTGAAACAAGAACTTAAATTTCCCCACTCGCTGGGACTGCTCTACAGCGCGTTCACCTATTACACAGGTTTTAAGGTGAATTCCGGCGAATACAAAGTCATGGGCCTGGCCCCTTATGGCGAGCCAAAGTACGCCCAACTGATTTTTGATCATATTTTGGATTTAAAGGAGGACGGTTCATTCTGGCTGGATCAAAGCTACTTTAATTATTGCGCCGGGTTGACCATGACCGGGCCAAAGTTTCATGATTTGTTTGGCGGGCCGCCGCGAGAATCGGAATCGCGGATCAGCCAGCGCGAGATGGACTTGGCCGCCAGCGTGCAAAAAGTGACCGAAGAGGTGATGCTACGGATTGCCCGGCATGTCCGCAAGGAAACCGGCTTGCCCCGCGCTTGCCTGGCGGGGGGGGTCGCGCTGAACTGCGTGGCCAATGGACTAATCGAACGCGAAAAAATCTTTGACGAATTGTGGATTCAACCCGCGGCGGGGGATGCGGGGGGGGCCCTGGGGGCCGCGCTGTTTGGCTGGTACCAGATCGAAAACCAGCCCCGCGCGCCCGAGCCGCATGATAGCCAGCGGGGATCCTACCTGGGGCCGCATTATCCCAATGCCGCAATCCGCCAATATCTGGATTCCATCTCCGCCCCGTACGAATTTCACGCCGACGAGGACGCCATTTGCCGGCGCATCGCCGAATTGCTGGACCAGGGAAAAATCGTGGGGCATGTCTGGGGACGAATGGAATTTGGCCCCCGCGCCCTGGGGCATCGCAGCATCCTGGGGGACGCGCGCAATACCGCTATGCAAGCGCAGATGAATTTAAAGATCAAGTTTCGCGAATCCTTCCGGCCATTTGCCCCCAGTTGCCTGCGCGAACGCTGCGGCGAATACTTTGAACTGGACGCCGAAAGCCCCTACATGCTGCTGGTGGCTCCCGTCAAGGCCGAACGCCGCAAGCCCATGACCCCCGCGCAGGAGAAACTATTCGGCATCGAAAAGCTCAACATCCAGCGCAGCGACCTGCCGGCCATCACGCATGTTGATTATTCGGCGCGGGTGCAGACGGTCCGGCCCGAGGCTTCTCCCCGTTATCACAAATTGCTTTCGGCCTTTGCCGAACGTACCGGCTATGGCGTGTTGGTCAATACCTCGTTTAACATTCGCGGCGAACCAATCGTTTGCCATCCCGAGGAAGCCTACCGCTGCTTTATGTTCACCGATATGGATGTGCTGGTCCTCGAAAATTGCATCTGCCTAAAGGAAAACCAACCAGCCATGAGCGGCGCCGAGGAATACAAAGCGGCGTTTAAGCTGGATTAAAGCCACTGATTGTCTGCCCCACACTATCACTCCCCACACCCTTTTTGATTTTAGTTGGAATTACGCCCATGTCCCGCCGCACCAATATCGTGCACGAATTTTGGCTTTTTTTGCAGGCTAATAAACTGTACTGGATGACCCCCATTCTGGTGGTCTTTTTGCTATTGGGGGGCTTGCTGATCCTCGGCGGGACGTCCCTGGCGCCATTTATCTACACCCTGTTCTAATGCCGGCCCGCGCTGCGGCGGATTCGCTCGCGGCTGTTTAACCGGATGCTTCCAGATCGACGCCAGACAGCCCAACTGTCTGGCGGATTGCCCATGTCCATGATCGAAATAGACTGGTCCCCCTCCCCTCGCGAGCTGCGCAAGTTTGGCGTCACCACGCTGATCGGCTTTTTGCTGATTGGCGCTGTCGCCTATTACTTTGACAAAACCACGGTTGCTTATGTCTGCTGGGGGTTGGGCGCTGTCCTGGGGGGGGCCGCCCTGACCGGGACCGTCGCCGGACTCTGGGCATATCGTGCGTGGATGGGTGTGGCCTTTGTCATGGGAAATATCATCAGCCGATTTTTAATGGCACTGATATTTTATGGCCTCTTTTGGCCGATGGGGGCGATTCGCCGCGCGCTCGGGGCTGATCCCCTTCAACTCAATAAACGGGCCACATCCAGCTACTGGACCCCGGTGGGACCACCCACGGATAAGCAGCGCGCGGAACGGCAGTTTTAAGTTGGTGCATTTTTTGGCTTGTGCAATGTGATTCATGATGGACAGCCGCATTCTTTCCATGACCGATCCTTCCCGGACAACCACCGGCGCGCCACCGCAAATGACCCGGCCGGCCCCCCATGCTTGGTGGCGGCGGGCCTGTCAAAAATTATTGCTGATGGGGGCAAGCTGCCTGGTGGCGGTGCTACTGGCCGAAATCATGCTCCGGCTGGTCGGGTACTCCTCGCCGGTATTTTTGCAGCCGCATGAAATCTACGGGACTTCGCTGCGGCCAAATCTGCAAGGGTGGTTTCGACTTGAAGGGAAAGCCTGGAATGAATTTAACAGCCAGGGCTATCACGATGTGGAACGGATACGCGAAAAACCTCCGGGCACCATCCGGATTGCCGTGTTGGGGGATTCTTACACCGCCGCCCAACAAGTCACGCGGGATAAATCGTTTGTCTCCTTGCTCGAGAAGCACTTAAACGCCGCGGGGGCGTTGGCCGGTAAAAAAGTCGAAGTGCTTAATTTTGGCTGCAATGGCTACGGCACCGCCCAGGAACTGTTGGTATTTCGCCATGAAGCGCGGCATTACTCCCCCGATTATGTGATTTTGGCTTTTTTAACTGGCAATGACATCTCGGACAATTCCCGGGCGTTGTATGATATTCCCCGTCCTTTTTTTATCCTTAACCCCGACCAATCGTTGCGGTTGGACAACAGCTTTTTGCAGTCCGCCGACTATCAGGCCCGCACCAGCGTCAAGGGGAGATGGAAATACTGGTTAATTGATCATTCGCGATTAGCGCAACTGCTCAATACGTTTCGCCTGGTTTACGAGGCCGCGCAACAGGCGACCGCCCTCTCCGCGACCAACGGCCAAGCGGGCGAAATCGCGCCCGGCATGCTTGATGATGTCTATCTGGATACTCCCCCCAACGATACCTGGCGGAACGCGTGGGACGTGACGGCCGCGCTCATTCGGCAACTGCATCAAGAGGTTCGAGAAGCCAACGCCCAACTGCTGGTCGTCAGCCTGAGCAATCCCATTCAAGTCAGCCCCGAGCTGACCAAGGACCCCCATGAATTATCCCGCAGCGAACTTATCGCCAAGCTAGGCGTGGCGGATTTGTTCGCGCCGGACCGCAAACTACAGCAGATTTGCCAGCAAGATCAAATTCCCTGCTTGCTCTTGGCCCCTTCACTTTGGGAAATTGCCAAAGCGGAAAAGACTCCGCTGCACGGCTTTGCGCCCCGTTTAGATAATGGGCACTGGAACGAACGCGGACACTCCGCGGCGGCCGACTTGATCGCCAAGTGGCTGGTTGAATTACCCACGGACGCGGATCAGGGGGCCTCGCCACCCGCCACGCCCTAGCAGGCTTTTTTGTATAGCGGTAAATTCATATTCACTCCGTGCGTATACAATATAGCCAAAGACGTACTTAAAAAATGAATGTTATCTGATAACTTGTGTGGCGGCGGATTATCCCCTTGGCTGGTATTAGCCCGATCGGCTGTCTGCTCATTATCTTTTTCACACCCACGGATTGATCACTTTTAACGGATAAACTAGCGTGTGCGGGATTTTTGGGGCTTGGAATTTTGACGGAACGCCGCTGGACACCGAGGTTGTCTTGCGGGCCAGGGATCAACTGCGCCGGCGGGGCCCGGACGACGCGGGCGTGATGCTTAACGGCCCCGTAGCCCTGGCCCATCGCCGCTTGTCAATTATTGACCTGTCACCCCTGGGCCGGCAGCCCATGTCCAACGAGGACGGGACAATTTGGGTGGTATTTAATGGGGAGATATATAATTTCCCGCAGTTGCGGGAGGAATTATTAAAACGGGGACATCGGTTTGCCAGCCAAACCGACACGGAAGTGATTGTGCACGGGTATGAGGAATGGGGGAGCGAGGTCTTTGGCAAGCTGGATGGGATGCTGGCGATTGGCCTGTGGGATGAGCGGCGGCGCAAAATGTTTTTATCCCGGGGTCCGCACGGCAAAAAGCCGTTGTTTTATCATTATGCGGCGGGACGACGGCTGGTGTTTGGTTCCACGCTGGCCTGCCTGATGCATTGGCCAGGGCTGCCGCGGGAGTTGAATATTCCCGCCATTCATGATTACATCCGCTATGGTTATTTTTATGCTCCGCAGTCGATCTTGCGGAATGTCCAAAAAGTCCGTCCCGGCCATTATGTCGAGATCGACCAAGAGCGCGGGCTGTCCGAGCATCGGCATTGGGACATGGTGGCCATTACCCACCGGCCACGGTTAAATTTTAACTCCGAAGGGGAGCTGCTGGATCAACTGGACCAGCGCATCCGCGCCGCGGTGCGCAAGCGACTCATTGCGGATGTTCCCATCGGCACGTTTTTATCCGGAGGGATCGATTCCAGCTTGATCGTGGCGATCACCAAGGAGGTTTCCAGCCAGCCGATCAAGACTTTTTCCATCGGTTTTACCAGCGCCGAATTTGACGAAAGCAGCCATGGCGCGGCGGTCGCGGCGCAACTAGGCGTGCCGAATACGGTGTTTCGCATGTCCGGTCAGACCTTGCTGGAATTTATCCCCAAGCTGACACAAGTGTATGACGAGCCAAACCTGGATTATTCAATCCTACCGACAATGGCGGTTGCCCGGCTGGCCCGTAGCGAAGTGACCGTGGTCCTGACCGGCGACGGCGGGGATGAGTATTTTGGCGGTTATGACCGCTATTTGGCGATGCGGTATTTTTCGCGTTATATGCGATTTCTTCCCCGCGCGCTCCGGGAAGTTCTCGCGGAACGGGTCGCCCCCTATATCCCCATGCAGCGGTTGCAGCGATTGATGCAACTTATCGGCGCGCCCGATAACGCTAGCTTTAGCGCTTCCTACGCCAATGTCTCCCGTTACTTTGACCTGGAACAATTACTCCCTCCCGGCGCGGCCGCGCTGCGACAAGGGGACTTTGTGGCGGACTTTATCCGTGCGCAATCCCATTTATCCCCCGCCGAAGCGGCCATGCTATTTGACCTGACCCATCCCATGATCGAAGGCATCCTGGTCAAAGTCGACCGCGCCACCATGAATTATGGCGTCGAGGCGCGCAGCCCGCTCTTGGACCGGGATGTGGCCGAGTTTGCCTTGCAACTGCCCCTGCACTGGAAAATTCGCGGTTCCGAGCTAAAGTACATCCTCAAAAAACTCCTCTGCCGCTACCTTCCCCCGGCGCTCGTTTATCGCAAAAAACAGGGCTTTTCGCCGCCGCTGCGCGATTGGCTCCGCAAGGAACTACGCGACTTTCTCGAGGATCACCTAGGCGAGGATGCCGTCCGCCGCCGCGGTTTATTTCAACCGGCGGGAGTGCGCAAACTGATCAATCAACACCAAAGCGGCGAATTTGACCATAGTTACCTGCTCTGGGCGATCCTGTTTTTAGAAATGTGGTGCCGCGAGTACCTGGATACCAGTGCCCCCGCGCCCATGGCTGAAAGCGACGGCCTCATCCTCAGCGGGATGGCCAACTAGCGCGTCAACTGGCTATTTTTGATGACGGACCATGCTCCCTGATACTTCATCCACAAATCATCTTGCGGATTCACAACCACCAGAATCTCCCTGGCGGGTCTGGCGAACGCTGTTGGGTTTGGTCTTGCCGGTGACCGTGGGGACGGGGTTGGCCATGTGGCTGCATGCCGCTTATTTATTGCCCCGGCTTGGTGTCGGCAACGTCCAGCGGATCGTGGATTTAGGCCGCTTGACCGGCACTCCCTTTTCCCAAAATAGCGTCGTGATCCTGGGCAACTCGATCATGATGGAGGGAATTTCCGCGCCTGTCATTGAACGCCAGTTGTCGCGGGCCAAATCTGAAAGCGCCACAGCAAGCTCCGTCATTCAACATTTACCGGCGGTAAATGTATATAACTGCTCGATTGGCGGTTGCGGCATTAACGAGCAGCGAATCCTGTTGCCACGGTTATTGAAGGCGGGACCTCGGACAATTGTGATTGCCCTGCAACCCGATCAAATGGGGTACGTGTCGGATTTAAACATTGATAAAGCGTTTGCCTATGGCCTGGGAGACTTTGCCACTCAATGGCCGAAAAGCTGGAATCGCGACACATTTAGCGATCTGGCAAATGACCAGTACGACGCGTTAGTTGCGGACAAGGTTCGTCAACTTGCGCATTTTCGCAACGCGCCGCTCAATCAGCTTAATGAGACCGTTCGCCGCCGGACGCAATCGATCCTGCGGACGCGCCCGGATGATGACTGGCGGGATCCCCATGAAATGGTTGGCTCATTACCCGCAAAAGATCCGCGACTGGCGCAGCATTTGGATACCGTGCGCAAGGTTAAAAAGATTCAATTGGATAGTCCGCGCGGCCAGTCCCGCGAGGGAAAAAAACTCGTGGAGCAGGTCTTGCGATTGGTGGCGGATTCCCCGACCCAATTGGTGTTATTGCGGCTACCCATTCATCCGGATTTACGGGACGACTATGCCCGTGAATGGCCCGAGTATCTGGCCTGGACCGAGGAATTGTCCCGGAAATTCCAGGCGCCCCTGTTAGACGCCAGCGATCTGCTGGACGCAACGGACTTTGCCGACGCCGTTCACCCCAATGCGGCCGGCCGCGAGCGGCTCAGCGCGGCCCTGGGGGATTTTTTAGCCGCGCATCCTCCCGCTACCACGACAGCCCCGCCCGTTCCCGCTGGGGAACACCCTTAAAGCCCGATGCTGTTTCAGACTCCGGAATTTTTGGTGTTGATGGTAGTGGTGCTGGCCGGGTTGACCCTGCTGCGCACCACCACCACCCAACAGGTGCTATTGGTGATTGCCAGTTATGTGTTCTATGCTTGGCTGGATGTGCGATTTTTGATTTTGCTGTTGATTAGCTCCAGCATTGATTATTCGGGGGCGCTGGGAATCTACGGGACGAAGCTTTCCTGGCGCGAGCGTTGGGGCCTGGCGGCGTTTACGATCGCCAGCGCCTGGTTTTGCCTGGGACTCAATTGGCCGCTGCTGCAATCCGGAGGGCATGCGGGAGCCGAGTCAGCCGTCAACTTATCCGGCGGTTCTTGGACGTGGACAGCTTTTTTACGCCCCGGCATCGAGCAATTTCCCCTGGCCTTTGGTCTCTGCGCGGCCTTTGCCCTGATTTGGCCGCTCCTCTATGAGTGGTTCTTTTCATTTCCCGAACAACGCCGCCGCAACGCCTTTCTCATTACCAGCATGTCCGCCAACCTGGGCATGCTGGCCATCTTTAAGTACGGCAACTTTGCCCTGGACAATTGGGTCGCCCTGGGCCAGTGGCTAGGCTACGAATGGAACCGTCCCGCATTGGATGTCGCGCTTCCGCCGGGAATCAGCTTTTATACGTTTGTCACCATGAGTTACGGCATCGACGCCTATCGCCGCGAAATTATCCCCGAACGGTCTTTTCTGCGCATGGCGCTGTTTGTCTCTTATTTTCCGCATTTGGTCGCGGGGCCGGTGATTCGCCCCGATCAATTGCTCCCCACGCTCAAGCGACCCTGGGAACTCCGCAGCGAACGCATCGTCAGCGGATTTCACCTATGTCTGGTCGGTCTGTTCAAAAAAATCATGATCGCCGACTGGCTGGCCAAGCTGGTCCAGGTGATCCTCAACCAACCCGAGGAACTGGCGCAGCGGCCTACCCTGGCCTTGTGGATCGGCGCGGCGTGCTTTGCCGTGCAAATCTATTGCGACTTTTCCGGGTACACCGATATCGCCCGCGGCGTCAGCCGGATCATGGGCGTGGAACTGCCGCTGAATTTTGACTTTCCTTATTTTAGCCGCAATATTAGCGAGTTTTGGCGGCGATGGCATATCAGCCTGAGCACTTGGCTGCGCGATTACCTGTATATCCCTTTGGGTGGAGGGCGGGTTTCGCCGCCGCGAATCTACTTTAATCTGATGACGACCATGGTCCTGGGGGGACTTTGGCACGGAGCAAGCTGGAACTTTGTGCTGTGGGGAGCCTACCACGGATTGCTCTTGTGCCTGCACCGATTGTGGACCGGTTGGACCAAGGGGACCGCGGTGGCCGCCGCCTTGGCCACCAGACCCGGCCAAATTCTGTGTTGGGCCCTGACCATGTATGTCACCCTTTTGGGTTGGTTGATCTTTTTCTTTAGTAATCCAGCTGTTCCGTTTTATAATAGCAGCGGCGACCAGGCGGGAACGCTGTTGGGTGTGATTGCTCGGTTTGTGATTTGGGACGGGCAGTGGAATCTGGCCAGCACCGGCCTAGGGAGGGGGGCCCCCATCACCGCCGCCCTGGCAATGCTGTTGTTTATCGTATTTCACGCCAGTTCGTATTTTTATGGCCGGTGGGCCGAACTGTTTGACCGTTGGCCCCGGGGCTGGCGAATGGTTCTGTATGTCGGGTTGGGATTTTTAGGATACTACTTTTGGCCGACGGAAAACACCGCATTTATTTATTTTCAGTTTTAACGGGTGAATCAGACGGTATCATCCAAATGGGATGAAAATATTTTACACTTCTCAAAACTTATTCGACTACTTGGATAAATTTCGCTGAAGCGCTTTTGCCACTGCCGAGCAGCTAGAGCATATTGCAAATCCTCTTGGCGATAATTTTTTTCACTTTAATTCCCGCCAGGTAAACACTTGTGTGATCTCGTGGGTGGCTGAACCCAGAGTGATGCTAAATGGGATCTCCAAGCGCAGATTGGGCACGGAGAGACCAAATTCGGGATGCCAGGTGCAGTTTTGCACGCGGGGCTGTTCGGCGGTTCCATGTATTGCTAATGTCACCCGCACCCGGTCAGAGGCAAACTGTAACAACTGCCCTGTGTCTACGGCCTCGGTCGTTGTATCCCCGGCCACCAGCCGAAACGCGGGATGTAAATGCCATATAATTACTGCGGATTCCCAGTTCCCGGTTAGCTCATCGGTCACGCACAGCTTCTCCGGGGTGCAATCCCACCTTCGCGTATGTGTGACCCTACCCGACAGCCGCTGGTAACCATCATGGGCGGCCTTACAGTAAAATTCACTTATCGTGGGGCATTTCCATTCCGATTGAGTCACCCGTGCCCGCCGCGCCACACGAAACCCGCCCCAGACCTCGCTTGAGTCTTGACTATCCACCATGACCGTGTTGTGCGACGCGGTGCCCCGTTGACGCAAACGTTCCGCGCTGGTGCCATACACGGAAATCCCCGAATTCACCAGACAACGCTGCCCATATAGGGACAACTCGCAACTGAGCGTATCCGCGTGGGCGTGTCCGGGAAGATAATCCGGGCCAATAGCCGCCACATCCATGAGCATCACCAAGGGACCTGTTTGCCAGCGCAGATAACCACTAGCGGGAAGGGGGGTACACCCTTCTGGCAAGTCAGGCACGGCGGGTAATTTCAGCCGCAGGGCATATTCTGAAAGCCGCCCGGGCCGCGTGGCTTGACCGCCGGTGGCATCGTTAAAGAAAGCAATCTCTCCGTCTGGGTGGGTCATCATCGCCAGCCAGAGTTGCATCCGATTAATGGACACGGGTAATTTCCAGTCATTAACCGCTGCCCAGAGATTCGGACATGTCGCCTGATAGGTGTGTGCCAGATTCCAGATATCCAGCAAATCTTCTAGGATAATCGCTTGGTACATGGGGCTGAGTTCAAAGTGCCCACCGTCCGGCAGAATTTGTTCGGGCAATTGTTGGGCATAGATTTGCATGCCGGTTAATAGCCATTGGTCAGCCTCAGGCCCACTAAAGTAAGCCCCCGCAAAGACCAGAGCCTTGGCATTGGCTAGCAAGTGATTACCTAACAAGTGGTATTCCAGCGATTGCGCCAGCCAGCGCGCCTGGGCGGCCAAACTGTCAGTAAGTGCGGGTGATAAACTGCCGCCCCCGTACGCCCACTTGATCCAATTGACAATCCGCAGCGACGTTGGATAAGGGTCCCAAGCGTCGGGTGTGCCGGGGGGGCAGGCGGATATCCAATCCGCCAGCCATTGCAGATGCCAGTCATTTCGGTCCGCCCCCCCCACGGCGTTCAGGTCATCAAAATAATGCAGGTGGTACCGCCACAGATGGTCGGGGGTGGCGGGCTGAACAAAAAGGTTAGTGGATGGGAGGGCTCTTTCGGCGGGGCTGACTGGACTAGCCCGCAAGGGGTGAAAATGATGGACTTGAAAGGTCTGGTTTTGAAACCGAAACAGGCCCGGGGCCAGCAAGGTTGGGCAAGGGGGAGATGGTAAAGTCCAATTTTTTGGGAAAAATTCCCGGAGGGGGGGAGCGGGCCGAGCGACATGTCGGGGAGAAAAACATTTTCTCCACAGCCGATTTGTAATTTGGCCGGTCTTGAGATATTTCAGCGTGTGCCACCAGCGTCGGATCGAAGTTAACATTTTTGCATTTTTTCTTAAATTTAACGATCCTCCTGGCTGGCGGATACGTACAAAACGTGCAGATTCTAGGAATGAACGGCAATATGGGACCAACCCGTTCGGTTACCGTCAGTTTAAGAAACGCTACTGCGGTGATCGCACGATTGGCTGGACGGCAATCCATAGGTTGACCTCGAACTAGGTCTGTGTCAAAACCAAAGATTCGAGCCGGTTCAATCCTAGGGAGCTAGCCCACGATTGGAGCTGGAAAAACCCTGGGCTTGTGCCTTACGGCTCATTGAATACTAAAATGTTGACACAACACTAGTTATATCGGCAAAATAGGGGATTTAGTAGGGAGTCGCGCTGCTAGCGAATATCAATTTGCTAGAGGCTCGATTTACAGGGGAGTTGGAGGGACCGCTTGGTGCGGAGGGATCAACCTGCGGTTGATAGCACGTGTGGCGATCATGCCGAAAGTCCTGTCAAGCGGATTTCCCAGGTAAAACCTGCGGATTCGTTATGACAACTACCGCTAATCGTCATCGGCATAACTTATCGCAATCGGCACAGCTTATCATTACCGGCTTTATAAGAACGCCAATAATCGGTTTGTGGGACAGTGCCTCTCCCATTCGTTGACTTGGCCGGAGCCGCTTGTTTTAATAAAGGACAGAGGGAAAACGCGAGTAAAACTCATCACACAAAACTCGCGCACAGTAAAAGGAATTCTCACATTCACTTGCTACAATCAAAGTCGAATCGCAGAAAGGTTACACCTGATCCCAATTCCAGTCTTTACATGACGGGTTGGATTAGCTGATTGGGCTGGGCATAGTGGGTACTGATGCTTAGGGGAATGTGGGGCTTATGGGAATGAGGGAGGATTGGAGCGTTGGGGACAACCTAGCTTGACTGAACAGCAAGCTTTATTGACCAGAGTCAAGATTATTGTTGGCTCGTCAGTATCATGTCCAGGAAGTTGAGAGGAGCGGGAACGTAGGAATCCGGGGCGCTCGACAATTGCAACGTGGTCGTGGCAATTTGCGGGGTTTGGAAAAGATGGAACGACTTGTGATGACACCATATGAGGATGACGTTGGTGGCGAAATGAATTGGCTTGGTCAAGTGGGAATGAGAACGAACCAGATTGCCTGACCAATCCGCAGTACTAACCGCCAACATATTCCAAGCCACTCATTGATCTGCTTGTTATGCCCGCTCTGATAATCACCACGTTGTTTGCTTTTTGTGTCTCGTTGGGCTGCACTTTTTTGGTGCGTTACTGTGCCCGCCAATGGAACTTTGTCGACAAGCCCGATGGCCGTCGCAAAATCCAAAAAGCGCCGGTCGCCCTGGGTGGCGGTGTGGCGATTTACACGGCCTTTGTGGCGACTCTCTGCATTTTTTGGTTGACCTGGGATATTTGGAATTTACCCCATTACCAGGAATTTTTTCGGCTGGAACGTTTCACGCCCAAGGATATCAACCGCTATCAAATCGCGCTGGTGATCTTGGCCAGCGGCATTCTTTGCCTGGTCGGATTATACGACGACAAGTTTCAGATGCGGGGGCGTAATAAGCTGCTATTTCAAATTTTGGCCTGCGGGATCATCGTCTTTGCCAACGATGGCATCCTGGTGCGCGACCTGAATTTGCTGGGGACGGTCAAGCTGGGGATGTTGGGGCCGGTCTTGACGATGGGTTGGTTGTTATTATCGATCAATTCGTTCAACTTGATCGACGGCGTGGATGGGCTGGCGGGCACGGTGGGGATGTTATTTAGCGTCACCGTGGGATTGATGTCGCTATTAATGGGCAATATTTTTGACGGGGTGGTGGCGTTTACGCTGGCCGGGGCGATTTTTGGCTTTTTGCAGTTTAATCGCAGTCCCGCCACCATTTATATGGGGGACGCGGGGAGCATGGTGATTGGGCTGATCCTGGGGGCCTTGGCCCTGCGGTGTTCGCTTAAGGGTGCCGCCGTCACCGCGTTTGCCGCTCCGTTGGCCATGTGGACGATCCCTTTCCTAGATTCGGGGATGGCCATCCTTCGCCGCAAACTGACCGGCCGCAGTATTTACGCTACCGACCGGGGCCATATTCACCACCGGTTATTAACCCGCGGCATGACGGCCAATCAAGCGGTTTTGCTCATAGGCGGATTGTGTCTGATTACCTCCGTCGGGGCTGTCGCTAGCATTTATTTTCAAGCGGAATGGATCGGATTTTTGTCGGTGGCGATTGTCTTTGGCCTGCTCGTCACCACCCGCATCTTTGGACATGTGGAATTGATGCTGCTCAATACCAAACTGGTGGGGTTGGGCCGTTCGATTGTCAACTGGGACGGTGACAGCGGGACCCGGCATTACAGCCACCAACTGCAGGGGAAACTACAATGGGAAGAAAAAATTTGGACCGCTCTTGTGGAATCGGCCGAACGTTTTAACCTGACCCGGTTGCGTTTAAACCTGTATTTGCCCCATTTGCATGAGGATTTTCACGCGACCTGGAAACGTCGCCAAAATACGCTAGAGGGGAACACCTGGCGGCTGGATATTCCGTTATCGGCTGATAACATGTGCATTGGCACGCTGCATGTCGTCGGCGTGCAGGACCCCCGCGCCGCCAGCGTCCAACTCGCCCAGTTTCTCGACTTTCTGGAGCCACTGGAATCCCAGATCCACTTGCTGCTGCAACTGCCGGGGGCAAAAAAACCGCTACCCAACCTCCTTCCTTCCCTTGAAGAAGCCGCCACCCTGCTCCCCGCCGGCAGTTCCGGGGCGATGAACCTGTCCGCGGTAAATAAGGCCTAGGGCATTGTTAACGCGTCGTTTTCGGATGAGCCGTAGGGTGATATTTTCGCGGCAACTTGTCTCAAGCTGATCCCAGGCCCCTTGTTTTCCGCCTCCCTGGCCCCTCCCTTGCGCTGCCGGTGTTTCCGGTTACAATAGGCGGTTTGCCGGCTATGACCAGCCTCCGCCCCGCTTGCCACGCCGTATCCCTCCATGCGTATCTTGTTTTTTGCCGACAATTTCAAGCCCGAGACCAACGCTCCCGCCACGCACATTTATGAACGTTGCCGCTATTGGGCCAGTTGGGGGCACGATGTCACCGTCATTACTTGCCAGCCAAATTTTCCCGAAGGCAAAGTCTTTCCCGGTTATAAAAACCGTTGGCGCAGCGTGGAAATGATCGACGGCATCCGCGTGGTGCGGGTTTGGAGCTATATCACGGCCAATGAAGGCTTCTTAAGGCGCACCCTGGACTATCTGTCCTATGGGCCTCCAGCCCTATGGCAAAGCTGGTTTGAGGAGCGTCCGGATGTCATTATTTCCAGCTCTCCCCAGTTATTCACGGTCCTGCCCGCGGTGGCTAGCGGCTGGCTGCGCGGCGTGCCGCATGTCTTTGAGGTACGGGATTTATGGCCCGCATCCATCTTGGCGACCTCGGCCATGAAACCGGGCCGGCTGTACAACCTCTTGGAGCAACTAGAGCTTTTTTTATACGCCCAAAGCCGGAGAATCATTTCCTTTACGCACTCCTTTGTGCCGGAACTAACCCGGCGTGGCGTCCCTCCGGAAAAAATTGATGTGGTCATTAACGGCGCCAGCTTGGATTTATTTCATCCCCAACCCAGCCGCGATACCGAACTGGAGGCCCGACATCGGTTGGCGGGTCGGTTTGTCGTGGGCTACCTGGGAACTTGGGGGCTGGCCCATGATTTGGAAAACGTGGTCGCGGCGGCGGAACAACTGCGCGACCAGCCTGTCACGTTTTTATTGGTGGGCGGGGGCGCCGCACGGGAAAAGCTGGAACAGTTGGTTGCGGATAAGGGGCTGACCAACGTGCTGTTGATTCCGCGTGTCAGCAAGGCCGAACTGACCCGTTACTGGAGTCTATGCGACGCCTCCTTGGTTCATTTAAAGGACGATCCGGTCTTTTCCACGGTGATTCCCTCTAAGATTTTTGAATCGATGGCCGTGGGCCTGCCGATCCTGTATGTCGGTCCTCCGGGGGAAGGGGATAAAATCGTCCTGGAGCACCAGGCGGGCCTGGCTCTACCCCCCGCGCGGCCGGCGGAGTTGGCCGCGGCGGTCCAACGGCTAAAAAACGCCCCGGAGTGGCGGCGGGAATTAGCCAAAAATAGCGAGCGCGCCGCGCCGAATTTTTCCCGCGAGCGGCAAGCCCGTAAAACGCTGAATGTTTTACGGCGGGCATTGGGGGAACGGATTTCCCTGGAAGAAAACTGCTAAGCCGGGTTTATTCCGTCCGGCGCTGCCACTGGTCGTGCAATTCGGGCAAAAGATTATAAGAAAGCGCGAGCCATTTAAGCGGATGCCAGGTCGCCTTGTCGGCGCCTTGTTCCATTTGCAGTTTGCAGGCGCTGCACTCGGTCGCTCCCGCCTGAATGGTCCGCTCGCGCAGGGCCGAGATCAGCCCCCATCCCGCGCGCAAGCTGGTGCGAAAGTTTTGCTTGCCCATGCCGTACATCCCCGCCATGCCGGAGCAGCCCTTGTCCGCGGCCTGGACCTGCAATCCAGCGATTAACCGGAGCAAGTTTTCCGCGGCGGCCCCCCCCTGCAACGCCCGCGCGTGGCAAGGATGATGATACGCCACGGTGGCGTGGATGGGGTTAAGATCCAACAATAATTCCCCTTGCTGATGCAGCCCCCATAGATAGGAGCAGGCCTCTTGTGTCTGCCGCGCGACCAGGCGGGCGTCATCATCATCCACCAGCACCGGATAATCGCGCGTCAGACAAAGCGCCGCCGCCGGTTCGGTCGTTACGACGCTATACCCCTGGCGTATCGCCTCCGCCAGGACGCGAATGTTCTTGCGCACCAGCTTGCGTGCGGCGTCCAGCGCTCCCACCGTCACCAGCGGCATCCCGGAGTGTAGCGGATCCGGGGGGACATAGACGGTGATTCCATGATGTTCCAGTATGGCCACCAGGGCCTGGCCCAACTGGGTGTCATAGTAATTTACAAAAGTGTCGGCAAAGTACAGGACTTTGCGTTTGCCCCGCCGTTGCAGGCGTGTCAGCTTGCGCCGCGCTGCCCAGCGCTGAAACGTCTGTCGCCCCAACCGGGGCAACTTGCGATTGTGCGCCACCCCCCAGATACGCTCCAGTAGCCAGCGGGCTTGGCGATTTTCCAGGATCCAATTCGCCAGACCCGGCCACAAGCTGGCCCACGCGCTCACGCGGTCAATATGGGCCAAGAACCAATCCCCCAGATCCAGTCCGTTGGTGGCGACATAGGCGGCTTTGGCCTCGATCATCAGTCGCGGAATATCGACATTGGTCGGACATTCCAGGCGGCATTGGTGGCAATTGACGCATAGGTCGGCCACTTGTTTGTATTCATCGGTTTTGAGGTTTTGCCAGGGTAATTGACCGGTCAACACGCCGCGCAGGAGGTTTGCCTTGGCCCGGGGGCTGGCTTCTTCCCCGGGTCCCACCCGAAAAATCGGGCACATGCGGCTATCGGGCAACTGCGTGCGGCAGACACCGCAACCGTTGCAGCCGCGAACCTCGGCCATGACATCGGCCTGGGTCCAGCGTAATTGCAAATCCAGCACCGGCGGCGTCGCGCGGCTGGCGGATTCGGCCTCGGGAAGGGTCGCCAACGGCGAACCGGACGCACTCGTCGCGCTGGTTAGGTCGCCTCCCGTCAGCGTGGTTGGCGATTCGTGCTCTAACGAGGCAGGAGCGGCGTCGGAGTTTCCCGTGAGGCCGCTTGGGGGCGCGGCTAAAGCGAATGGAGCGGCAAAGCCCGCCCGCAAGCGTTCCGTCAACGCGGCCGCATCCACACTGACAATTTTGCCAGGATTGAGTAGATTCTTGGGGTCAAACAGTTGTTTCACGCGTGAAAATACCGGATACAAATCGCCGTATTGTTGTCGCAAAAACGGCGTGCGGGTTAGCCCGTCGGCGTGTTCGCCGCTGATGGTTCCCCCCACCGCCAGCGTCTCGGTATAAATGTCCGCGGCCAAGGCGTCCAGCTTGCCCAAATCCGACGGTTCCAATAAATCCAAAAATGGCCGTATATGCAATTGGCCATGCCCCACATGCCCATACACGGACGCCGTAACCTGATGCCGTTTGAGGACATTTTGGATCCGGAACAGATAATCCGCCAAGGTGTCGGGGGGGACGGCGACATCCTCCACAAATGGCAGCGGCCGGGCCGACCCCCGCACCCGCTGCAGCGTGGGCGTGACGCGGCGGGCCAACCGCCAATAGTGCCGCAGTTCCTGGTGATCCGCCGCAATCCGCACATCAAACGCCAGATGTTTTTGCTTGCGAACTTTGTCGGTGGCTTGTCGTAACAAATCCTGCTGCGCCTGTAAATCATCCCCCGCAAATTCGATCAGCAACAGCCCTTCGGTCTCGCCGGGAACGATGGGCGTATAGCGGGGATCGGCCTCCCGCGCCAGGCTCAGATGCCGCCGATCCAAAAAATCAAGCGCACAGGGCTGATACGCCAGCAATTCGGGAACAGCCAAAAGCGCTTGTTCAATTGTGGCAAAGCAAACAAGCGCGGCCACTTTATAACGGGGCAGGGCCTGCACATCCAGGGTCGCCGCCGTGATCAAGGCCAAAGTCCCCTCCGATCCGCAGATCAGCTTAGGCAGATCGATATGCCCCTCGCGCAGGATGCCTTCCAAATGATAGCCCGCCCGATTAACCAAGGTGCGCGGCTGATTGGCGGCAATGGTTTGCTCTTCGCGTTCCAGCAACTCCGCCAGTCCCGCCAGCAAGTCGCGCCGCCGCGCGTCGCGGGGTAATGTGTCCCCCGTGGCGGAATCGCTCCAGCCGGGAACTGTTTCGCGGGCAACCTCTAGTACGGTCCCATCCGCCAGGACGATTTCCAGGCTGCGAATATGCCGCCGCGCCGAACCATAGGCCAGCCAGTGGCTGCCGCTGGCGTCGATCGCCAGCACGCTTCCCATGGTGGTGACCTGGCTCAAGGCCGGATCAGGGCCAAAATGCTTGCCCAGCGGTCGCAATTGCTCGTTCAACCGGGCATGCACGACGCCCGGTTGCAGCCGCACCGTTTGGTCATCAATTGAGATCACTCGCCGCATGTAGCGCGAAAAATCCAAAACCAATCCCGATCCCAGCGATTCCCCCGCCAGGCCAGTCCCCGCGCCGCGTGCATGAATGGAAATATTTTTTTCGCTGGCATAATGCAAAGCAATCGCCACATCCTCGGTCGTACGGGGACGAATCACCCCGAGCGGAGTGATTTGGTACAAACTGGCGTCACAGGCGTAGAGTTCGCAAAAGAGGTCATCACAGCGGACGTCGCCGCTGATTAATCCGCGCAGGTCTTCTTGGATGCGTTGCCGTTGCGGATCCATGGATGTTACTTCCGGCCAAACAACTGTAATTAAAACGACCGGTCCTCTCCGCGGGAGAAAAAACCGCCATCTGCCCGTCAGCCTGGTATGATTCTATCTCCATCCCCATCTTCTGTCCGCGCGCCTTCGCGCAAAAATCCGACTTTGCGCGGCGGCGTGCCGGATGGCAGCGATTAGGCTTTTGGCCCTTCGACCAACTGTTCCCCGGACGCGGCCCCGGGGGCTAATGTTCCTTCTGGCGAATGACCCGCGCGGCGGGCTTGATCCGCCCGCGCTTCCGCCAGGCGAATTTTGCTTTGACGGTGCCGCTCGTGCGTGGTCAGGTCAAAGGCTTCGTAAGTTTCCAAATCTGGCACGCTTCGGTACTGCGCGCCGCAACGGTAGCACATCAGGCTATTAGGCATAATCGCATACAACAGCACATCCAAACCCGCCGTGGCAAATAAAATCACATACGTCCAAAACGGGTACCCATACGCCCAGGGTATGGAACTGGCCACAAAGCCCACCACGACAATTCCGACCCCTAGCGCCTGGGGAAAGTCCTTACGCACGAACAAATCGTCGCTGGGACAAATCAGGCAGCGTTGCAATTTGCCATCCTTCCAGGCATTTGCCGGAACCTGAATCGCCTGCTGACAATGAGGGCAGGCATATTCTCCCTGGCCGAGGGCAATCTCTTCCCGGGCCGGCTGTTCACAATTCGGACACAAAAATGTGAGATTCATGGCGCTCAATATCAATGCTAATTCAGTGGCTGGCTAAGGGCGGCTAAGCAGCGCACGTTATGACACACTTTACAATGGTAGTACCGCGGATTTGCAGATTAGCAAACTGGCCACTTCTCCCAAAAATGTCAAAATCACGCCCACATATAAAATACCCGTGGCGCTTTGGGTGTTGGGGATTTTCAGCGTTTCCCAACTCATCCAGAGGACGGGGCCCACGGCCAATAGTCCTGGTCCGGCGTGCAACACCCAAAACTCCCATCCCTCGGGCAGGTTTCCTCCGTTTGCCGATAGCAGCAGGCCAAAACTGACCATCCATTGTAGCAGCCGCGCCGCCAAGCCACCCGCCCCCCACAGGGTCAACCGCTGGAGCGGTGCCAGTGCCATGCCAGGCACGTTCAAATACCAATGCCCCAAAAGCATGGCGGTAAACACCCCGCCCAACAGCCAACTGGAAGTGAGGGGGTCCAGCCACCACAGGACTTTTTCCGCCAGGGATGATGTTGCCGCCGGGGCACGGGCGGTCACTATCGCCCCCCAACCGCATAAAATTGCAATCAGCAGCAAAATCCAGCGCCCCGGGGTTGCGGCCTCGTACAACCAACAAACCGCTCCCGCATAACTCAGGACCGCCGCCACGCCAGCCAGCCAAAACAACCCCGGCAATGCCCCCCCCGCGGCAAGCAGCGTGGAAAACACCGTCAATCCTAATAATACGTACAAATGATTGCGAAAAAAACCGCTCGTCACCGGATGCGGATCGGTGATGGCCATGGCCGCCGCCAGTCCGCAGGACAACCTCATCAAAAACTGGGCAAGAATATCCACCGCTTACCGCCGTCCCCCGTAAATCAGGGTCATTACCTCGGACCGGCTGCTCAGATTATGCCGAAAGATCCCTTTCATGGCCGACGTCACGCACAGACTGCCGGGTTTTTTGACCCCGCGAATCGTCATGCAAGAATGGCTCGCCTCGATCACCACCGCGACCCCCTTAACTTGCAATTCCTCAATCAGCAGGTTCGCGATTGTCTCTGTCATGCGCTCTTGCACCTGCGGCCTTTTAGAGACGACCTCCACCACCCGGGCCAGCTTGCTAAGGCCCACGACCCGCCCATTGGGAACATAGCCGATATGCGCCACGCCATAAAATGGCAGCAAGTGGTGTTCGCACATGCTGTTAAAGCTGATATCCCGCACCAGGACCAGCTCGTCATATTGTTCCGTAAAAAACTTTTGCAAATGCTGCCGGGGGTCATCATGCAAGCCGGAAAAAAGCTCGGCATACATGCGCGCCACGCGCGCGGGGGTCTCCAACAATCCCTCGCGGTCGGGGTCTTCGCCCACGGCTGATAGCAACTCCCGCACCGCCTGTTGCAGTCGCGGCAAATCAACCTGGGGGGGAATGGGGGGATGATGGGGAAGCGGGGCCGGCATTTCGCCAGCGCAACCGGCCGCTTCGCTAGCCGCGTGTGTGGAATTTGCCGAAGTCATTGAGGGGATTCACGTTACAAAAACAAAAGTTCGCTCTCACTCTTTTTAATTGTAAACGGAATCGCCGGAATCACTAGGCGGGGGGAGGGACGAATTTGCCGATTTCCATCCAATTTGCCTTACTTGGACAGTTTTTTTAGCCGCACGTCCTTAAACTCCACCCACATCGGGTCACCGGCATGGATCTGCAGGGCAATGAGTCCCTTGGCGGCGCTCCCTTTGGGGTCGTTGTCCGTGACATCCACGGTCTGCACGCCATTTAAAAAATGCTGAATGTGATTTCCCTTGGCGATGATGACATAGTCGTTCCAGTCGGATTTTTTATAGGTCTCGCCGATCTCTTTTTTGTCACCCAGCTTTCCCACGACCTGGGGTTTGCCCCCCTCGCCAATCTCTACTTTCTCCCCCACATTGGCCAAGTAACCGCGCCCCCGTTCGTGATAGAGAAAGCCAACTTTGCCCGGGGTATTTTCCACTTCCGCCTGATAGCCGCTGACCACCCATTTGTTTTGGGCTCCTTCCTTTGGTGGGAGCAACTGGCAACGATACTGCACGCCGGAGTTGCCATGATCAATCCGAAACGACAGTCGCAGTTCAAAATCCTCCACCTCTCCCCCTTGCCACACCAAAAACGTATTCCCCTGGGCGACGTTTTCCTTGGTGGTTTCGCCCCGGATGACGCCATCGACAAATTTCCACAGACGGGGGTCCCCATCCCAGCCGGTTAGGTCCTGGCCATTGGTTAGGGGCTGCATCCCCTCTGGTTCGGGTGGGACGGTAGGCGAGACCGATTCCGCGGCGGATAAACAAGTAAGGCCAATCGCGGCAAGCAAAAATGTGCAAACGAATGTGCGAAGCATGGGGGTACCTGTGCTAATAAGTGAAGAAGTTGGGCAGATGAAGGTGGGTACTGACATGTCGTTATTCTTATAGTCCCGCGAAGATGTTGCAAGCGCGGGGAGGATGATTTATAGAAAATGGCACACTTGCGGACAAGGTTTTGAGTTTTAGCTAAAATAATTGAAACAGAGTCATTCATTTGGTTAATATCCCATGCTCAATCTGACATCCCCCACCGCGATCCGCTGGTGGGACCAGGTCCGCGGGCACATTCCCACGCTGCTGGTCGATCACGCCCATTGCGAGAAAAAAGCGGCGGGGGTGGCCATGAATCTGCTTTTTGCCTATGTGGACCGGGTGCCGGTCTGCCGGGAGCTGGCCGATATTGTGCGCGAAGAGCTAGAACATTTTGAAATGGTCTTGGAACTGCTGGCCCGGCGGGGGATTCCCTTTCGCAAGCTCCCCCCCAGTGGGTATGGGGCCAAACTGCACACCCTGATCCGCAAAATCGAACCCCACAGAGCGATCGATCGCCTGCTGGTCGCGGGGTTGATCGAAGCGCGGTCTTGCGAACGGTTTGACCTGCTGCGGCACTGGGTGGAGGATGTGGAGCTGGCGACGTTTTATGGCGGGCTCTTTGAAAGCGAAGCCCGTCACCATACAACCTATGTGCGGCTGGCCAAACACTTTGCCCCGGAAGAGACTGTCCAGGCCCGTCTGCGGGAACTTTCCGCCGCAGAGGCTGAAAT
>JANRLT010000060.1 GCA_033762255.1 Pirellulales bacterium
AGCGGCGCGCTGGCGCCCTCCCCGCTCACTTTAACTCGATGCGAAAAATCCAAACCGTGGCCACGTTAACAGACGTTGACCTAGCCCCACTCCCCATAAACCACAACCCGACTTTGTTCTGTTTACGCTGAACCAGTACACCCCCATACTGCAGAGATTCAGCAAGAAACCATTTTTTAGCGGCTTCCAGCTTTTCCTGTCGCAATTTTAGTAACGCGGTTTTGGGATCATTGGCATGATTCTCTTTCAGAAAAACAAAGCAACCTGTTGATAGTGTCACCACTGCAAATGCCCAGAACATCCACTTGGCCATGATCAACTCCATCTCATGTAAATGCAGGGACGATAATAACGACAATCAGCAAATTAGAACATACGATCAGTATACTAGGCCAACACCTTATGTAAAACGACTGATTAACAGGTAAAGTCCCATCGATCGGGCATAACCTATTGTAACAAATTCTGTATCACAAACACTCTAATACCGCCCACCCTCACCCCCAGATGAGCCAGCCCGCCCAGCCCAGTGCTCCGCAACCCAGGATCACGGCGATCAGGCCGACCCGGCCCGATTGCAATGCCAAAAACGCTCCCACCGTTAACAATGCCTCTCCCCAGGCGAATTCTCCTTCTGGCAACAACGTCCCTTGGCCAAACTTAACCGCCAGATTCAGTATCACGCCCACGACGGCCGCGGTGATGGCGGTCAGGGCCGCATTGAGCCGGGGTTTTTGGTCGAGTTGCTCTAAATGCGGCGCGCCCAAAAATATCATGATAAAACTGGGTAAAAACGTCACCCAAGTGGTGATCAGCCCGCAGATTGTCCCCATCGCCAACGGACTTAATTCCCCCGGTTGCCGCCAGCCGCCGACAAACCCCACAAACTGCAAGACCATGATCAGGGGGCCGGGGGTGGTTTCCGCCAGGGCCAAGCCGGCCAGCATTTGGTCCGGTGTCAGCCACCCATAATTATCCACCGCCTGCTGGGCGACATAGGGCAGGACGGCATACGCCCCGCCAAACGTCACCAGCGCCGCCTGACTAAAGAACAATCCTTGCTGTGCGGGCAAACTACTCCAGCCAAAAATTCCCGCCAACGCAAAAACTGGACCCCACCATAACGTCAGCCCGACAGCCAAGATCAAAAATGTACGTTGCCAAGAAGCGGGAGGGGCGGGTGGTAATACAAGTGTCTGTGCTTGTTTTGCGCCGTGACCCGGGCCATGTCCTCCCCCCGCTGGAAATTGTCTAGGGAGCCATAAATTTCCCGCATAACCCAAAAGCGCCGCACCGAGGATAATCCATAAAAAAGAGACATTGCCAAAGTGGATCAGCACAAACGATAGAACCGCGATGAGCAAGAGCGCCGCGCTTTTCAGCGATTTGCGGCCAATGCGTAGAATCGCCTGCGCTACGACCGCTAGCGCGGCGGCGGCGAGTGCCTGAAAGATGGCGGCCAACCAGGGCAAGTTCCCTCCCGCCATGAATAGCCAACTCAAGCCCCATAGGACCAGCATTGACGGCAGCACAAACAGTGCACCAGCGGCAATCCCTCCCTTGGCTCCGTGCAATCTCCAGCCCAGGTAGGTCGCCAGTTGTTGCGCCTCGGGACCGGGTAATAACATGCAGTAGTTCAGCCCCTGCATAAATTGCCGCTCGCTAAACCAGCGATTATCGTCAACCAGCAGTTTGTGCATAGTCGCGATTTGCCCCGCTGGCCCGCCAAAGCTAATCAGACCCAGCTTGAACCATAGCCGCACGGCCTGCGAAAACGGAGGATGGGAGATGGGGGAGGCTGACGAGTCCTGCTTCGAATGAAGTGGCGCACCCCCGGCGGAAGGCTCCTCGGCAAGCTGGATAGCGGCAACCCTGTCGCGCTGTTGGGGTGTTTGGGCGGGGGTGGGAAGATCGGGGGAAGGTGTCATCAATGTGGGATCAAAGCGTGCTAATCAGGCCGTCAGAAAGGAAGCGTTGCGGCGGGTGGTCGTGCGAAAGTAACCGGGAAAAAGGCCAAAAATCTTTTCGCAAACTGTCAATTTGCCCCGATTGTAGGGACTTTTCCTCGCCAGGGATAGTTACCCGTTCACGTTATCCGTCACGGGAGCGTCCCCTGGATCGTGACTTTTTACGGGCGATCAATTAGACTGAGCCAAGAGCCAGACCAGGCGTTTGCCAGCCTTGTCTTGGGGGTAACGGTATCGGTTTTTCTTTCATTTTCTTTTGCATACGCACCAATATTATGATCCGCGCATTGTGGCAGCTTTTGTTGAGTGTCGCGTTCGTTCTTGGCACCTTGGCCCCAACGATAGGGTACGCGCAGGGAACGCCCGCAGTGGCCGACCTGTTAAAATTTGTGCCCGAAACAGCCAACGCGGTCATGGTGATTCGCGTACAGGACCTGGTGAATAGCCCTCGCGGGCAGGCGGAAAAATGGCGCACCGCTGATAATCACGACTTGCTAGACGGCGCGCTGCGGATCCCTCCCTGGGTGAATTTGCTGGTCCGGGCGTCGCATATTTCCAGCCAAAGCCTGCAAGGCAACTGGACCGTCAGCCTGACTCCCCGGCCTGAAAATCTCACCCTCGAGACGATGATCAAAATGGCCGACGCCAACGTGGAAAAAATTGGCGATCAAACGGTTGCCCGCAATCGCCGCGGTTATGCGGCGGAGGTCCGCCCCGGCGTGATCGGCATGATGTCCCCCCCGTTGCGGCAGGATTTTGCCCGTTGGGTACGGGGAGAATTTATTGGCGACCGGCATCCGCTGTCTCCTTATTTGCAAATTACCGCTGCCAATACGACGGCACCGATTGTGCTGGCGTATGACCTGCAGGACTTTTTTGATCCCCTGCACCTGCAGCAGTTTTTAGCCGCTAGCCCCACGCTGGCCAAAACCCCCGAGAAGCAGGCCCCCCTCTTGCGACTCTTGACTCAATTGCAAGGAGCGCGCATGGCGATCCAAGTTGACGACCAAATCACGGCTGATTTTCAGCTTAACTTTTTTACCGAGCTTCCCCCCGATGCCGCCATCCTGCGCGAGTTGTTGATCGAAGCCGCCGGCGACGCCGGATTGGGCCTGCCGGAACTGGAACAAGCGGAAGTCACAGTCAGCGACAAAACCGTGAGTTTGCGAATGGGGTTGTCGGATTCGTCCCTGCGGTTGTTGTTGACGCTGATTACCGCCCCCCTGCCCGAACAGCAGTCGGCGACCATGGCCAATAACACCACCGGCACCCAGCGGACGGTGGACGTGGCCGCCACGCAGGCCTACTACACCGAGATGCGGCGGTTGATCCGGGATTTGCGCAGTTTGAACCGCCGCAACGCCGGATACGACCGCACCGCGACCTGGCATGATAACTACGCCCGACGGATTCGCGAGATGTCGACCATTGGCGTCGATACGCGGCTGTTGCAGTTTGGGGCCAACACGGCGGATCGCTTTACCGCCTTGGCCAATTCACTGCGCGGCGTGCCGGTCGATTTGCAGGCCCTAGAGGATAAGATTCGCGTCAATCTGAATGTCACCACCTGGGAACCAGGGGGCGTCTGGACCGCCTGGGGCTACCACCCCGCCCCGTGGGAAGTGAACAGCAATGTCTTGGATGTCCGCGCCGCCCAGCGGCAAGCGGTGGAACAAGGGGCCCGCGACCGCGAGGCGATCTGGCAAGCGATTGAAAAGGAACGGGTGGAGGTCCGCGACTTTCTTAACAGCAAGTACAGCCGCGACTTTGACAATCCCCCGCGCCGGTAGGGGGCAGGCCCTAAACCGGTCACAAATTGTGACCGGTTCGCAAAAGCATCGCGATCCTCGCTACCCCTCACGTGAAGAATTCAATCGGGTTGCCCGTCTTTGCACTTGCATCGCATAAGACAAGCCCATTCTTCAACGTCTCGTGAATATCTCCGTCGAGGAATGGATACCCCCATGCCAATTCTCTCTCGAACGCTTTCTTCACGTGCCACCCCATATGCTCCTCGTCGGAGAGGTAATTTTGCAGCTGTTCGATCTCTAGCCGCCAAAAGGAGGCTTCGTCCGGGGAAAGCGCCAGATATCCATCTTTGTACTATCTCCTAATTGAGATTCTCATGAATAACTCGAAATACCCAGCCCGCTCCTGGTATGTGGCCTTAAGCGCCAAGCCGATCTCTAGCAGGTCCCCGGGCCAAAATTGGACAAGCAGGCCTTCACGGTGGCCGCACTTAAACATATCTCGAAAGTTCTCTTCCCACTCTTTCCTTTTTCTTACACTACGAAAGTGGTAACGGTATGAATCATCCCCGTGGTATTGACACCCAGGAAGAGGCTCCCTGTCAGGGGAGTCGCATTTCACTTTACACCACGAACCCATCGTCTCTCACTTATGCGGTAGCTGCCTTATGACTGCGTTACCCGTGTTGCCGCCTACTAACTTTCCGGGTGTAAAACCGCACACGGCAATTCCGGTTCATCGCCTTGTTCGGCGAATGCGGGTTGACTTTGCTTGGCAGAGAAGGAAACAATTCGAGCGCCGCTTAATTCTTGCTCGCGACGCAACTCATTGCACATGGCGTGCAAATCATAGTTGAAGCGACGGGCGGCTTCATCCCGGGTATTACGAATCTCTTGAATGATGGTGTCAGACATTCTGTTCTCCTTGTTCCAGCATTTCATGGCGTCCCGTTGACGAAAAAATGTTAGCACGCGCGCTCTAAAGTTCGAATTACAAGTAAAGCAGGCCAAAGGCTCATATGCCCACAACCACCGATATGTGGGTCAGGCAAAAGCAAGGTACCTTTTGCGACAACCAATTTGCCGTGCATTGCCTCGTACGCCGATGGATTGAACCGCAGATTACCTTGGCCAACTTCAAGCCAGATAGAAGAGTCGTAGTCCGTTCTTAGCTGGGATGCGGGGCTGTGATAAATGGCGACATCTTCAAACTCGAAGTGGAGAAGCCCCGTGATGCTGACGTAGAGTCCAGCCAGCTTTTGTTTTTGATCCAGTGCTTCGTTGACGCTAAGCGTTATTCTCATGAATGCTAACAACCCAAGCTCAGCGACCCGGCCCACGAGACGCCACGATTGCTACCGCGACGCGATTGCCGGGTTCCCTGCAGCGCATGGTTAGGCGGCGACGAATTTGGAACGTAACTCATAAGGACACCTCTCTGTGACGTGAACAACCTCCCAAGGTTGCCCCTTGCCTTCGCCGGAAACCCCGCGAATTGCAATGAACAAGTCGAACGCTGTTGCGGCGCTCTGCGCGACAACACCAAGCACGGCTGTGTCGGGACATGACGCCGACACCGTCGAATGTGTCCAACGCGGGTCATGGTGAATTTCGAAATCCAATCCGAGCCTCTGCGCTTCGTCACGGGAAAATGTGGAATCAGTGAGGTCTGTGCCACTGAACACCATGCTGACAGCATCCTCAACACTGCCGCTGAACTTACGAGGCGGGTCGCTCTTGCCGAGATGCGAAATGGAAACGCCACGCTCCTGCAACGAGCGAAAGAAACTGCAAACCCGCGCTGCTGTCGGCTTGGCGATGTAAGCATAGAGGACGTGTGACATAGCCGCCGGTCATTAGATTATACAGTCTTTTCGCTGGGATATTCGTAATATCCAGGACAGCTACACAGCGATTTTCCCGTATAGTACAGTCTTGATATAGGCCTGTCAAACAGTGCATCATCCTTTAGCAAAACCGGTTAAGTTCATTAGTCCCCTAGCAGCCAGCCTGTAATATCCAGCAATATACCATCCTCCACTCAACCCACCTGATAATGCAAACGACGATTGTCGGTATTGAACCGTCAACACCCCAGCTAAAGCCAAAACTCCTCAATCAGCTCCGCGATTCGCGGCGGATCAGGCATTATGCAGCCCCTGGCACTGAGAGGCACGGGAACTGCAAGTAGACATAGATATTGCCCAAAAACGCAAAAAACCCTGGGTAGCCAGGGTTTTTTTCAGCGGAGAGGACAGGATTCGAACCTGCGGTCCAGTTTCCCGGACACGGCTTTAGCAAAGCCGCGCTATCGACCACTCAGCCACCTCTCCGGATTGGGATTTGCCGCTCTTTTCGCAGTTTCGGCAAATCCACCTCCAGTATACCTCAATTTTTCCGCGCTGGGAATTGCTTTTTACCCCCGCGTCAGCCAGAGATTAGAGCAAGCAGGTTGCCCCGTTGGCACTGCCCCGTGCGGGGGACAAAAAAACCCCCTGCTTTTTAAGGCGATTTTTTTAGTCAACAAACCTCCAGGCAATCTGGGCTAGCTTAGAAAATCTCCCCTGGGTGGGACACGGCAAGCCCCGTCAGGTTCGGCAAAATATCCGCGTCAAGTCGCCAGAATATTGGTATATTGGCACTATCCGTTTTGTAAATTAATAGCCCCTGGAATTTTTATGAGCAAATACCCCCTTTGGACGTTGTCTTTACGGTATGTGTTATTGTGCACAATTTTCAGAAAAGTTTGGGGAAACTTGCTGTGCCTGGCCCCTCGATACATGGCCCCTCTCTGCATCGCCACCCTTTGCCTGGCAACTTTGTGCCGGACCGGTGTGGTTGTAGCCGAAGAGGCGGCCACCCCGGCGGCAAAAACGGCCCCTCCCGCGGACCAATCCGCTGCCGCTGAAGAACCCGCGGCCCCCGCGGCCAACCAGCCCCGTCCCCGGTGGAAGCTCACGACCGGTCTGGCCGCCCCCGAAAGCGCCTATTTTGACGCGGGGACCCAGGCGATCTATGTGAGTAATATCGACGGCTCGCCGGGAGAAAAAGATGGCAAGGGCTATATCGCTAAATTAGGCTTGGACGGCAAAATGATCGCCGAGCGCTGGGTGGAGGGAATGAACGCCCCCAAGGGAATCCGCACCCACGCGGGCAAATTGTATGTCACGGATTTGGACCGCGTGCAGGTGATTGACCTAAAAACCGCCAGGATCACCGGCACCATTATTATAAAAAATGCCAAATTTCTCAACGATGTGGCGATTGATGATGCCGGGACGGTGTATGTCTCGGACCTGTTGGATAACACCATCTACCGAATTGCCGGCGACACACCCGCGGTCTGGGTCAGTGGCAAGGAAGTCCCCCATCCCAATGGCCTGTTGGTGCATGATTCCGAATTGATCGTGGCCAGTTGGGGGGAGGGCCTGGATTCGGCGAACTTTACCACCAAGCAGCCGGGCCAGTTGCTCAGTTTTGACTTAAAAAGTAAAGCCCGGCAGATTTTAACGCCGGATGGCCTGGGAAATTTGGACGGATTAGAGAACGACGGCAGCGGCGGCTATTATGCCAGCGACTATCTGGGGGGCAATGTTTTCCACGTCGGGGCTGATGGAACGGCCCGGGTGATTTTGTCTGGTTTGCCCTCCCCCGCGGATTTGGGCATGGTCGAAGGGGCACAATTACTGCTGGTCCCCCTGATGTCGGAAAACGCCCTGGCGGCTTATGAATTACCTGACTTGCAATGATGGCGGGGCTAACTCCGTCTAACGGTGGATAGATGATGGCAAACCAATGCATGCACCGCCCCTACGCTTGGCCCCGTAGTAAGCTTAGGCTCAATCTGCCAATCATACCGATAACGCATAAAGCTACCCATACCCCGAATGCTGGCTCGGGGATTTGTTGTACCTCAAAAGTAAATTGGTAAAACGTGGGTTGGGATTCTAATTGTTGGGCCCAAAAAGTGTAATCCCCAGGTCCTAGTGGTACGCTAAACCCCTGAGAGCCAAAGGATGTACTCATATCCAACATCAAATTGGATGAAATCGTATCAAAACCAAAATGGGTATAACCCGCTAAATCGGCTGGGAGTGCCGCGTTTGGCAACACCGTGAATGTTGGACCGAATTGCATGCCCAGAAACGCCCGCGCATTGTTACTTTGATAAATGTCATGGTTGATGACGCTAAGTAGAGAATTTGCAGGTACGACCACTCGAAAATACTCTAAATCACCACTAGCTGAAGTGGCGGAAATTCGATTTTGACCAACATCCAACTCGAAAAGAGTCGGCACCATAAGATTTCCAGAGAGATCACCATCAGTGCTCTCTTGATAATTATCAGCCAGCAGCTGCAAATTAAAGGCAAAGAACAGTGACAGGACCAACGTATACCGAATTGTTGACATGATGGGTTATTCAAAAATAGGAAAAATATGGATAAAAGAACTCACAGCAATTTTAGCTGTGAAGAAAAGATCGAAAGAAACGGGACAGGTTGATGCGATGAACAACCTGTCCCTCTCAATCAAATTACAATTTCTCAAAAGTACGTGTCGTACTTTGCATAGTTACTTGACCAACCGGCGACGCAACCCGAGCAACCCGAGTCCGGCTGCTCCAATTGCCGCTAGGATAAAAGTGCTTGGTTCTGGGACGGCGATCTCGATCGTCCGGTCAACCCCGCTTGTGGGATGTTGAATGTTCACCCAAGCCCGATCCGGGTTGAACGGATCAAAGTACAGGCCGGTAAATTCCGAACCAGGTGTGCCGTTCGATGCCCAACGGCCAATCCCTTCGCCAGCGTCGAGCAGATCGCCGTCCTTGTTAAGATCATTAGCAAACCAAATATCATTATCGACGCCGCCATTGCGGTCTTCGATAATGTAGATGTTCCCCAAGCTGTCGATCGCCAGATTGTCTGGACTGGCCAAACCGCTATTACCACCCCCCACCGCCAAATTGGTCGCCAAATCGTTGGTAGATGTGTTGGCAAATACCGAAATCATAGCATCGGTAATATTGATGGCGTAGATTTCATTGGTTGTAGTGGTGGTCATGTAGATGATTTCATCACCATCGGCCCGCACCTGAATCTGTAGGTCTTCAGGACGTTGATAATCGGTCCCCTTAAATGGGGCCAAATTGGTAGTATTACGGGCATCAACTGACATGACACCGTTTAGATCTGTGATCGTCAGAGCGCCAGCCAAGGCCGCGCCCGTGGCATCCGTAAAGGGGACCCAACTAAATGAACCGGTGGCATTGGGGGTATTCCCATCACCCACGCGCAAGACGGAAGTTGTGCCGGCTAAAAAATAGTCGGCCGTGCCGGCGAGGACATCGGCATAGTTGGCGGCGGTGGTATAACGATAAACGTTCCCCCCGTTCAACTCGTCGATAAAGTACATATTGCCAGCGGCATCAAACTGAATCCCTTCGTGCGATGTGCGGGGAATTACGTTTTTATGCGTAAAATCGGCCCCGGCATTGCTGGCGGGGGTCACGGGATTAAGAATTCCCGGTGCCGAGATCGGATTTTTAAATTCAAACAATCGGCCATAGGGGCTGTTGGAACCGTTCGCGGCCGTGCTCCACGATTCTTCCGCGGTAATGTATGTGCCCCAGGGAGTCCAGTAAGAGGCGTCAAACGCCACGTGACTATCCAACGCTGGCGCGACACCGGGACTTTGCCAAATTGTTTCCGTAACGCCGGTCAATAGGTCCTGACGCTGTACGCCGGAACTGCTGGTTTCAAAGACAGTCAATAGATACCGGCCGGCATCGCGACCAGTTTCGTTGAGCGTGATCATGTCCCAAGCGCCGGAATTCGGCTTATTGGCGGCAATCTGAGTGGCGCGATCCGCAATGGAAACCTGGGTAAAGCCAGGATTGCCAAACGTGATCGGCGTGGCTTCGTTAGCCGTGGGGCCAGCGGAAGTCGGAAGTGGTGTGAAATTGCTGAATTGCGCAAAAACAGGCGTGGCAAAGAATGCCGCAGCGGCAAATACAACACAAGTACGAAGCGAAAGCGTCTTCATTAGCTACTCCCCGGAGAAAAGAGAAAGACAAAACACGGGGGGAGTATATCAACAGTTTGCTTTTCTTTGATGAGACAACAACCAGAAATATGTCAGATTATTGTTAGCGCGGCGGGATTCAAAGAGAGTCAATACATCAAATTGATTTCATGGTTCCTTTAGTGCGGCTACGATACTTATCAAGACGGTAGTTCAAATGGTTTTGCAAAACCGCTTGAACGCTCTAATTAAACCGCAAGGTGTTAATCAAGAACTTCAAGTCATTAAAATTTTTGCTCAGTGGAATAGTCTTGTGGAGCAGATCCTGTTGTGGAGGAGACGATTGCGTATTGCGTGTCACGGGCAGATCAGGTCGTGTGAATTTTCGAATTAACAGTTAGACGATAAATGGATCGAGAGTGAAAGCACCTAACAAAGTTAGGTTCAAAGACCACAGTTCAACACGGACAAGCGGCCAATAACTTTCTAATGACGATCATTCCAAACTAAGCGAAGCCAGCTTGCATTCGCTTGTGAATTGTGGGAGTGACCAATTTAGGCAAACGGGGATGAGTTTGCTGGGGGAGGTTGAATTTTTAAAATGAACGGAGTTCGGCTGCAAACGTCATCTGGATAAAATTATTTTAGGCTGTTTTTGCAGGCTCTATGAATCCCAATAATTACGATACCAACATATCCGCAGCTTTTTTGAAGTGGTGAATTGTGGGTGGTGATTATTGGCCGCAAATGCTTGGTGCGTATGCATTTGCGTCATTTTACACGGCTATTTCCACTGTATTTATAGACTTCGCTGGCCGAGACCTTTAGGAAGTCTTCTAGGTATTTAATGAAGCACTGCCAGAATTGATTGCGAGCCATCTCCAAAACGTCTATGATTTCAATTGTCCGTAGGGGGATCTGCTTGTGCGTGCCCACCTTTTTTATCACTCCGTTTCCGCTGTGAGGAGCGTCTGTTATGGTCCGAGGTACGAATCGTCGTCAATTTATCCAAACCACGAGCGCGGCTGTCGTGGGTGTGGGGTTTTTTAGCAGCCTTAGCCCCGCGGTCAGCCGGGCGGCGAATGAAGAAATTCGCTTTGGTTGCGTGGGAATCGGGGGCAAGGGAGAATCCGACTCTGGCGATGCCAAGCGTTTTGGCAAGGTCGTGGCCATTTGCGACATTGATGAAGGCCGCCTGGGAACCGCCGGCGACACCAAATTTGAAGGTGCCAAGCGGTACGTTGATTTTCGCAAAATGCTGGACGAAGTGGGTAAGGATTTGGACGCCGTGACGGTCAGCACGCCCGATCATACCCACGCCGTGGCCGCGGCGATGGCCATGCGCATGGGCAAGCACTGCTTTTGCCAAAAGCCGCTGACGCATGACATTCATGAAGCGCGCGTCTTGGCGGAAATTGCCCGCGACAAGAAAGTGGCCACCCAAATGGGGAACCAAGGGACCGCCAACGATAAACTGCGCGAGGCGGTGGCGATCGTGCAAAGCGGCGCCTTGGGCGATATCAAGGAAGTGCATGTTTGGACCAATCGGCCGATTTGGCCCCAAGGTGGAAAACGCCCCCCCGCCAAGGAACCACCCAAGGGGATCAATTGGGATCTGTTTCTTGGTCCCGCGCCGGAACGTCCCTTTGGCGACGGCTATCATCCGTTTGCCTGGCGCGGCTGGTGGGACTTTGGCACGGGCGCCCTGGGAGATATGGCGTGCCACACGTTTAACATGCCTTATTGGGCGGTAAATCTGGTTGATCCGACAACCATTGTAGCCACCACCAGCGGCCACAACCGCGACAGCTATCCAAAGTGGTCGGTCATCGACTTTGAATTTCCCAAGACCGACAAGCGGGGCGCGGTTAAGGTGGTCTGGTACGACGGCGGCAAGCTGCCACCAAAAGAAGTCTATGACGGACCGGATAAGAGCGGTTGTGTCATCGTGGGTTCCAAGGCCAAGTTGCACGGGACCGGCGACTACTGCGAAAATATTGTCCTGCACGGCATTGACATGCCCAAAGTCGAATTTGAAAAGTCCCCCGGCCATTACGATGAATGGATCAACGCGATCAAGGGGGGCCAACCGGCCAAATCAAACTTCCCCGACTACGCGGGCAAGCTGACCGAGACAATTTTGCTAGGAAATCTGGCCGTTTGGGCGGCCAACGAACCTGGCGGCCCCGGCAAGAAGATCGAATGGGACGCCAAGAACCTGAAGGCGGTCAACGCCCCGGAAGTGCAACACATTGTCAAGCGCGAATATCGCTCGGGCTTTACGCTCTAAATTGTTGGCGCGCATATTACCAAGCTCGACCGGCGAAGGGAAATTCCCTTCGCCGGTTTTGTTTCCAAAGGAGGGATTGTTCATGTCAGGTCAATTTATAGTTAAATTCTTGTTTGCCGCCGCCCTGGGATTGATTGTCGTTACGGTGTTTTCCGCCGAGCCGCCGCGCTTGCATCCCCCATTGGCCGAATATGTCACGGAACGCTTGACCGAGTTTGATGAAATTGACGCTGAGCGTAAAAAGCAGTTAACGGCATTAGCCGAGCATATTAGTCAGCGCCGCCGCGCGAAGGAAGCAATTAAACTGACATTTATTTGCACACACAATTCGCGTCGTAGTCACCTGGCCCAAATGTGGGCAAGTGTTGCCGCCGCGCGGTTTAACATCGAGGGTGTGGAAACATTTTCTGGCGGAACGGCGGCGACCGCGCTCAATCCCCGCACGGTGCGCGCTTTTGAGCGGGCGGGCTTTAAGGTGGAGCGGGAAAAATCTCCGGCGAATGCAAAGAACCCGCATTATCAAATTGAATTTGCAACCGGCATCAAGCCGAGCGTGTGCTTTTCCAAAGTTTACAATATGGCCCCTAATCCCACCGAGGGATTTTGCGCGGTGATGACCTGTTCCCAAGCGGACGAAAGCTGCCCCCAAGTCGCCGGGTCGGTCGCGCGCTTGGCGATTCCCTACGAGGATCCCAAGGTCTCCGATGACACAGCCGAAGAAATCGCCACCTACGACGAACGTTGCGCGCAGATCGCGCGGGAGATGCTATTCGTCTTTCAAGAGGCGGAGCGGATGATCAAAGCAGAGAAGTGATACGTTTTTAAGTTAAACATAGCGTGGCTAGCAATTTGTGAAGTCACCCCGCATTCATGGGTTATATCCGGCTGACGCAACCGCGTTGCGGTAGAATCCCTCACCCCGGCCCTCTCCCAGAGGGAGAGGGAGTATTCCCTAGGTAGCCGCTGCAGGGCAATCCAGGGCTGAGTTTCTTAACCGCGATGCGGTAGATTCCCTCACCCCGACCCTCTCCCAGAGAGAGAGGGAGTACCGCAACGCGCCCTTTTCAATGATAATACTGGGTAACATAGCCCACGGGTTGGAGCGCAGCGAACAACCCTGGGAAAAAGGACAAAACCAAGGAACTCTTACTCCAACGGAGTTGCGGAATCTCTTGGTAAACTGGGTTAAAACCGCGCTCTAATTACTTGCGATTAGCATGAGAAGATTCCAAATCTCAAATTTGAAAAGGGGTCACCCGTCTTCCCCCCTTACATCAAACCCTTTTTGGGAATTTGACCTTCCAGTTCATAACGGCGAATTTTGCGGTCCAATGTCGAGCGCTCGATCCCCAGGATCGTCGCGCTCTGGCTTTTGTTCCAGTTAGTCGCCCGCAATGTCGCCAAAATGTGCCGCCGTTCCATGTCATCCAGCGACATGAATTCAAAATCGGCTGGTTGGCCGGGAATGGTGGGCTCGTTGGTATCCCCCGCGGTGGAGAGTTTTGTCAGGGCCAAATCTTCTAGCTCAATTTGCTCGCCGCGGGCCAGGACCACCGCCCGTTCAATCACATTTTTTAGCTCGCGGATATTTCCCGGCCAGCGATACTGCATCAGCGCGTCTAGCGCCTCCGGAGAAAAGCCGCCAATCTTGCGCCCGGTTTCCAGATTGTAGCGCTGCAAAAAATAGTGGGTCAGTTCCGGCAAATCCTCGATCCGTTTGCGTAGCGGAGGGACGGTGATTTCCAGCACCCGTAGGCGAAAATACAAATCGCGGCGAAATTCCGCCTCGGCCACCGCCTTTTCCAGATCCCGGTTGGTTGCCGCGATCACCCGCACATCCACCTTGATCTGTTCACTGCCGCCAACTCGTTCAAAGGGGTGCCCCTCGAGTACGCGTAAAAACTTGGCTTGGATATTGAGGCTCATTTCGCCAATTTCGTCCAGCATGAGCGTGCCGCCGTGGGACGCCTCAAACTTGCCGATCTTTCGTTCAGTCGCGCCGGTAAAGGCCCCCCGCTCGTGCCCAAATAATTCGCTTTCCAAGAGACTCTCGGCCAGTGCCGCGCAATTCAAGCAAACAAAAGGGCCTTTCTTGCGCGGACTGCAAAAATGCACCGCCCGCGCGACCAGTTCCTTCCCCACGCCGCTTTCCCCCCGGATGAGGACCGTGGCCTTATTCGGGGCGGCCCGATTGATCTCGCGGCTCACTTGCTGCATGCTGACGCTGCTGCCGATAATTTCGCACTGGGCTCCCAGTTGTTCCCGCAGTTGGAGGTTTTCATCGCGAATTTGATTCAGGTTTTCGGCCAGTTCCTGCCGCTGGCTCAGGTTTTCTAGCGCAACGCCCACGGTCTCGGCCACGGCCAGGGTAAATTCCAGGTCGTCCGGGTCGGGGGCCCGCTGGGGGCTGGTGCTGGCCAGGTGAATCAGCCCCATGATCCTTTCGCCGCGGCGAATCGGGGCACAAATGACGCTCAGGGCTAAAATTTCTCCCTGGCTGTCGCGGGTTCCCAGGTGGCTATCCCCCATGACATTTCTAGCCAAGACCGCTTCCCCCTCGCGCATGACGGTCGCGGCCAAAAAGTTGGAAATCCGCTGGTAGGCGTGCACGCCATCGCTGCGCGAAGCGACAATTTCCAGTTCCTTGCCTGTCGGTTCGCCAACAAAATCGCGCGGTATCAGCAAGACCGCTCCTTGATCGACCTGCGTGGAATCAAACAACCCATCCAGCGTCATCTTGGCCAGTGTTTTGGCATTCGGCGATTTTGCCAGGCCAAAGGCCAACCGCGCCAGTTGCGCCGCCGCGCGGCCCAGCTTGGGCATGGTGCCCGAAGTATCCGGCAGGGCCTCTGGCTCGAGCAGTTTGGTCTGTCCGCGGCGATGGGTGATCGTCGTAGGTTCCCGGTCCAATAGCACCTGCCCCGACTCGCGCAAGCCGTCGGTTGTGTCGTCCAGGCGACCCGTCGCCATCATCCCCGTGCGAAACGCCGAACCCGAATCCGGAAACGCCTTGGAAATATCATGGACAAAAATCAAATGCGAATGGCCAATCCGCACATGCTCGCCCGGTTCCAAAATATGATCGCCGCGGACTGGTTCGCCATTCACCAGCGTCCCGTTGCGACTTTCCAGATCGCGGATCACCCACTTGCCGCCGCTATTAAATAGCTCGGCGTGATGTCGGCTACAGCGGTCATCCTTGAGGATCACCAAGTTTGTCGGTGCCCGGCCCACGGTTACGGTTTGCCCCGGCACCAGACGAAAAACGTCGGTCCAGTTGGAACCTTCTCGAATTACCAAATAGGCCAGCATGGGTGTAAAGGACTAGCGTGGCTCAATTATCCGCTGGGCAAGTAGAAGAACACCAGAAAACATATTAAAAATTAAACATCTGTATTATTATTGAACACAGTAATTTCGTGAACACCCGCTTAACTATTACAATTATGCTAAAAATAGTTTATTTTTCAACATGGCCGGACTGAATTTGCAGCATTTTTAGACACTTAGCGGTATGACGCAGAACTTTTCAGGATATGCAATGTCAGTTAAATTGTAATTCTTTCTATTCTTTAGGACGGACAGATGGTGCTTTTCTGCTGTAAAGCGTTGCCACTTTTGGAAATACAGGATTTTTATGGCTCATCCCTGGATTGCCGACCGCGCCCTGGCCTTTGACAGTTCGGGCATTCGCAAAGTCTTTGAACTGGCGGCAAAAATGCGCGACCCGATCAATTTGTCGATTGGGCAGCCCGATTTTGACGTGCCAGAGCAAGCCCGCGCGGCGGCAATGAGCGCGGTCCAGTCGCGCAAGAACGCGTATTCAATCACGCAGGGGATCGCGCCGTTGCGTGAAAGATTGCAAAAACAGGTGGAGGGCGAATTGGGCCATGCCGACCGGCAGTTGTTTATCACGAGCGGCACCAGCGGCGGCCTAGTGTTGACGATGATGACGCTGGTCAATCCGGGAGATGAAGTGCTGATCTTTGATCCGTATTTTGTCGCTTATGAACCGCTGATCAAAATGGTCGGGGGGGTGCCGGTGGTGGTGGACACCGCGCCGGACCTAAGGATTGACGTGGATAAGGTTCGGAAAATGTTAACCCCGCGGACCAAGGTGATCCTGCTAAATAGTCCGACCAATCCCACGGGTAAAGTCGCCACCGAGGCGGAAGTGGAGGGACTGGCGCGGTTGGCGGCGGAACGCAATATCGCGCTGGTCAGCGACGAGATTTATCGGCTGTTTTGTTATGACGCGCCGTTTGTCTCTCCGGCTCGGTTTAATCCGCACACGATCGTGATTGACGGCTTTTCAAAATCCCACGGCATGACCGGTTGGCGGGTCGGCTGGATTCATGGGCCAAGCGCGGTCATCGAACAAATGCTCAAGATGCAGCAGTTTACGTTTGTCTGTGCGCCGCAGCCATTGCAATGGGGGGCATTGACCGCCCTGGATACGGATATGTCGCCGCAAATTGCCGCCTATCGCGGAAAGCGGGATCTCATCTACGACGGGCTGCGCGAACATTATCAAGTGGCAAAACCGGGGGGCGCGTTTTATATCTTTCCACGGATTCCCTCTGGCCCAGCCGCGCCGTGGCGCAACGCGGCCGAATTTGTGGAACAGGCCATCGAGCGCGAGCTTTTAATAATCCCAGGCCACATCTTTAGCCGCCATGCGGACCACTTTCGCATTTCTTACGCGGCGGACGAACGCACACTGACGCGGGGAATCGCCGTGTTGCAAGAGTTGGCAAAAGTGGCGGGTGGGTAGGTAGTGGAACTTGCCAAAGTTCCGTTGCCGTAGTGGATATTGCAAATAGTCTCGTGCAGTAATTATGTAAATTTGCAACCGAACTTTCATCAGAATTCTTGCGAATTCTGCTACGGCATGTCAGTAGACACGGCGGAACGAGTTTCGCCCTACGCATCCTACCTCCGGACCGTTCCTGATGCGGCGGGTGGCACAAAGGGGTTGGCTACTGATTGCACAGCCGCGGGATTAAACAGGGGTGTTTCGCTAGACCACTTGGATAGCGGGGAGTTTGTCGCGGGAGGAATTGGCCGGGCCGACTCCCCTAACGATATTTCCAGGGGAACACGCGCGGTGGATGACTCTGTTCCTTCGCGGATCGGTCGCACCTCGCGTAAATGCCCCTTCGGATTCGCTTTTTCCAGCGAGATCGGCGCGGTGGAGGCGCTCACGCCCACGTTACCCGCCGCGTCGCGAACTTCCAGCTTGAGGTAAATCTGATCGGGGGTTTGCAGATCATATCGCCAAGTGTAACGTCCTGTGTTCTCGAGTCCCGCCGCGATGGTCGTCCACGGGCCGTTAGCGGTCGAGGCCCACCACAGGCTGACCGGTCGCGACGCCAGATAAGAGTCACCGGCTTGCCAGGTAATGGCCACCTCTCCTGTGGCCCCCCCCGTGCCAATCTCGGCATTGAGCAGTTTAACCGCCGGGGGGGTCAAATCCACGCCAATCACCATTTCCGGTGGATCGTTGGGCTGGGGTGGTCGCGGTTGGGGGCCGCCAGCGCTTTGCACCGTGATGCGATAGCCATAAGTTCCTTCCTCGGTCACGCTGGTGCGAATGGGCGTGCGATTATCGGGGTCGACGCCGACGCTCGTCCAGGTTTTGCCGTTGTCGCGGGTCATCCACAGTTCCACCCGTGCAATTCCCGCCACGCCGACCTGGTCCAGTTCGTAATCCCATTCAAAGACTTTGGCGTTGACCAGGGGAACGGGATTTGCGGCGGCTGGCTGCGGACTGACTAAAGGATTGCCAGTGCTGGGAAGAGTCGCCAGGCCTGTTGTTGGCTGTTGTGCGCTGCCAGTAGTGACAAGTGGTGGCTTGGCGGCGGCGGTGGGTAAGGCGTTTGCCGATGGTGCGGCGGGCGGTGTACTCCATTGGGGGCCGGGGACTTGTTTGATATTTGCCGCAGTGGAAGGGGGGATGTTGCCCAAGGTGTTGCTACTTAAAAACGCGGGAGGCTCACTTCCCGGGCCTAATAACAACGGGCCGCTCGTTTCCGCAGGGGCCAATCGCATGCCATTGGCGGTTTTGCCGGTGGAACCGGCGCTGGCTGACGCTGGGATTGAAGGTTCCGCGAATGGGGCCAGGACGTTGCTGCCGCTGGTGGGAGCTGTGGATGGTAACACCGCCGGGCTATTTGCAGCGATCGGCGATTGTGCAGCTAACGAGGTTGACGATGAAGCGAGCTGTGCTGCTGGCGACGCGTTGGATTTGCTGTTGGTGGCAGTGACCGCTGGCGTGTTGGTGTTGCTGGTTACCGTGGCCGCTGGGGTTGTTCCCCCCCCTGCCCCATTCAGTCGCAATTGCGTGGCCGCTAGATTTCCCGCGCGGTCTTTTACCTCGGCCCGGATCAGTAGTTCAACCCCTGGCTGCCCCTGGGTCCAAAACGTGGTCAGCCCCCGCGCGGGCGATGCCGTCCCTGTTGTGCGCGGCCGGTCAAAGGCCACATCGCGCCATTCCGTATCACCTAGGTACTGATATTGCAGTGACAATGATTCCGCCACCAAAAACGGGTCGGCGAGTTCCCAGCGAACTTGAATTTCTCCCGCCGCGCCGCGCTCGGCGCTGGCTTGCAGCTTGGGCGGCTCGGAATCGACAATCACCCTCAGTTCGGGGCCTTGCTTTCCTCCGCGCAGTTGGCCCTGGCGATCAACCGTGCGAATGGCAAACAGATATTCGCCATCGCGCGGCGCGCGAAACACAAACTCCCCTTTGCGGGATTCTGGCTGGCTCGCCAGCTTGACCGCGTCCGCCACTTGCCAGGATTTGGCCCCGTCGGCGCTCACAAACAGGCGAATCTCTTGGATTTGCTCGTTCAGATTTTGCGTAATGGGAACCGTGTAGGGGATGGAAAACGAATTTTGGCGGGTCATAATGGGAGCCGGCAGGGACGCGCCGTCCCCGGGCGCCGCGGCTCCCGTGGAGCACAGCAGACCGATCGCCAGCAGACAAAACATTCCCCCCGCAACAACGCGCATGTCCAATTATCTGGTTAAAGTGCCAAATTGCCGCAAATGCTGGACCTTAATCGTGGTATCGACGACGCGGAACATACCGCTTGAAGCGTTCGGCGGCGGCAATCCCCCTACAAATAGCTTTCGTGGCGGACTTTGACGATTACCAAGCCTGGGGAACGAGATTGTGGGATTACGGTTGTGTGCTAGCGTTTGCCGGGATGAGCGGGCTTGTCATTTTTGTAAGATTTTAGCCAATCGAAATGATAAGAATTAAACCGGACACTAGCGCGTAGCGGCTGATGGTTTATACAATAACGGTGACGAAATCAGCCGTCGGGCGCTAGCCCACGGTTGCTGTGTCGTGAACAGCTAAGCAGTTGTCATTTTTTACTTTGGAAATGTCGTATGAGCGCTGATTTAACCCGCTTGCTCAACAGCGGCATCGTGGCTGTTATCCGGACGGATTCGCCGGATAAGGTCCTGGCCACGACGGAGGCGCTGCTAGCAGGGGGAGTGGAAGCCGTGGAGGTGACCTTTACGGTCCCCGCGGCACACCGCGTCCTAGAGGAGGTTCGTGAACAACTGGGAGACCGCGTGCTATTGGGGGCGGGGACGGTCCTCGATGCCGAGACCGCCCGCGTCGCCATCCTTTCTGGCGCGCGGTTTATTGTTTCCCCCTGTGTCAATCTGGCGACGATTGAACTGTGCCGTCGCTACGGCGTCTTGGTGCTGCCAGGGGCTCTTACCCCGACAGAGGTCCTCACCGCCTGGCAGGCCGGAGCGGACATCGTCAAAATCTTTCCCAGTGAATTGACCGGTCCCGCTTATTTAAAAGCCCTGCGCGGCCCCTTGCCCCAAGTGCGACTGATGCCCACGGGGGGCGTGAACCTGCAAACCGCAGGGGAGTTCTTGCGCGCGGGGGCGTGTGCGCTGGGGATTGGCGGCTCGCTAGTCGATCCGCGGGCCATGGCCGAGGGAAATTATGCGCAGATCACCGCGCTGGCGCGGCGGTATGTGGAGATTTTTCGGGAATTTTGTGCATGACAACAACTAATTGAACCCCCCTTAGAGAGCCCACGCCGCATGGACGCCAACCACCCCGAACTGGACTCGCCCGTTACCGCCCATATGCGCGTCCGTTTTGCCAGCCTGACCGCCGGCGAAAACGTGGGCCAGGCGCTCAACCGGCTGCGGGCCGAACCGCCCAGCGAGCGGATCTTGTACCTGTATGTGCTGGATGACCAGCGGCGGATCGTCGGCGTGATACCCGTGCGGCGGCTGTTGACCAGTTCGCTGGAAACGCCCCTCACGGCGATCATGGTTCAGCCGGTGATTGCCATCCCCGACACGGCCACCCTGCTCGAGGCGTGCGAGTTTTTCCTGCTGCACCGATTGCTGGCGTTCCCCATCATCAATGACCAAAAGCAAATGGTCGGGCTGGTCGATGTCGAGCTGTTTGCCGCGGAACTAAACGACCTGGAAGAACGCTCCCGCACCGATGATCTGTTTCAGCTGATCGGCGTGCAGGTCTCGGCCGCGCGCGGCAACTCCGCCTGGGCCGGTTATCTGGCGCGGTTTCCGTGGCTTATCTGCAATATTGTGGGTGGTCTGTTGGCAGCGGTGGTGTCCTGGCTTTTTGCCGCCGATCTAGAGCGCACCGTCGCCCTGGCCCTCTTTGTGCCGGTGGTGCTGGCCCTGGCGGAATCCGTCAGTGTCCAATCCGTCAGTCTGGCCCTACAATTAGTTCCCGCCGCTGGATGGGATTGGCAAAAGTTTTGGGATGCCTTGCGAAAAGAATTTTTGACCGGCGGCCTCTTGGGCATCAGTAGCGGGGCCTGCGTGGGCCTGGCGGCGCTGGCCTGGCTGGGGCATGGGCCTTTGGCGATATTACTGCTAATGACCATCGCCGGATCGATGACCTTTGCGGCGTGGTGGGGCTACACCCTCCCCACGCTCATTCGCATGCTTGACCGCGACCCCAACATTGCCAGCGGGCCGATCGTGCTGGCCAGCGCGGACCTCTTTACGCTGGTGCTGTATTTTAGCCTGGCCCGGTGGTGGCTGTGATACGGGAGACGGGAGGTGGGAGACGGTTATAAAATTCGGCGAGCGGTGGACGTTAGTCCGCCGGTAAGTACCGGAGTAATGAGTGAGGCCCTTAGGAAGCGATTCCGTCGCCGAATGGAATCTGTAGGAGTCAACTCTGTTGACGAATCGTACGTAGCGGCGAGTTCCACTCGCCGTACTATCCGTAGCGGTGAGTTTCACTCGCCATCCTATCCGTAGCGGTGAGTTTTACTCGCCGTACTATCCGTAACTGCGAATTTTACTCGCCATTTTGCTCCTCGTTGCAAGTTCCGCTCGTCGAACAGGTTTTGGCAGTTGAGAAGCCGCGACGCGTAGCTCCGGAGGAGCGGCAGCTTTATAGCAATCGACACTCAAAGAACTTGTTCCTGGGCTACACGTTAATAACGGCTGTGACAGTCCCCCCTACCTTAACCCACCTGAGGTGATTTGCGACCGGCCTAGGTCGGGCCGGCCCAGTGGTTTGGTCACGACCTTCGGCAGCGTGGCCAGTGTAAAAAATTTGTAATTTGGTTGCTCACGTTCACGCAGCAGGTCGGCGATGGTCTGGTCTTGCTTTAGGTGGACGATGCCGCCGGGGGGATAGCCACTGGCGGCGGCGCTTTGCCAGATAGTGTTACCATCCAGCGTATAGGTGATTTTGCTGATTTGCGGGGTAAACGAGTAGGTCTCCGACCCGCCAAAGCCAAAACTGCGGTAGGTCACTTCCTCGGTCTTGCCCGCCTCGATGACACAGGTAATCTGACAGGCCGCGGAGGGATCAATCGTGTAGCCATAGCCGGTGAGTTGTTTGGTAAAACGCTCCTCCGCCTGGGCGATGGTTTCGGCATCGCCGATTCCCTGCACATTCAACCCGACACTGGCTCCCGGTTGCAGCCAGTATTCCACGGGGGGCGGTTTGTAGTTGGCGGCCGCTTCCTTGGCCGCTGGATGGGGGATTTGTACCGGCACCACTCCCTGGGTTTGATGTTCCTTGAGCCAAGTCCAGACGCTGCCGTTGCAAAACACGGTCTGTTCGGCGCCGTTATATTCCCATAGGGCCGCTTGCTTGACGGCGTCCACGCACAGCGTGTTGCCGATCAGCACATGGCTGTCGCTGGTCCACAGGAGTTTATTTTGATGATGAATGGGAAAGAGCTTAGTCTCGCGCAGGATATTGCCGCTGGCTAGATCGGCAATTTGCAGCACCAGGCGGCTGTTATCGTTGCCGTCGTTAGCTCCGCCGGAGGTCAAGAGCATGGCCAGTTGCTTGCCGTTTTGGCTAAAGGCGAGCGCCTCGACGGTTTGGCCCTCTAGCTTTTTCCTCGCGACCACTTTTTCATCCACCACGTCAATGATGCCCAGGAACGCGTCCTGCGCGACGGCAATGTAGCGCTGATCCGGACTGATAGCCGGCTTTCCGCCGCGCAAGTCCTTGATTTGCCAGAGAGGCTGCATCGTTTTGAGATCCCACAGCACCACCCGTCCCCATCCACCACCGGTTAAGACGCGATCCGCGCCGACATACGCGCCCCATTTTACCTCGGCGTTCCAATCGTCTTTGTTCTCTCCGCTGGGCCAGCTATTGGTCCGTTCCACCCCTTTAGCTCCTAAATTCCAGGTTTCCAGCAGGAATGGAAGCTCGCGATTGTGTTGATCGCCCGGCTTGCCCGACATTAATACTTGTTGACCATCGGGACTGAGAGCGAGCAATTGCCAATTGCCTGTATTGTATCCCTCGCCCAGCGGTTTACTGGCTGCCAAGTCCAAGAGCAGCAACCGCGTCACCGGGCCTTTGCCGCCGGGGGGATCATTGACATAGCCCAGCATTCCCCGCTGACTCTTCGTCGAGACGACAAAGTTATTTACCCGCTCAAAAAACTCATCCTTTTTGGGCGTGGTGTTAATCGCCTTGGGCTTTGAACTGGCGGGGGGGACATCAACCGGTTTGACGGTCAGTTGCCATTGGTCCGACTCGCTACGGAGGGAAATCTCTTTTAGACCGAACCACTTGGGCGCGCCGGTGCGAACACTCGCGGAGGGGGCCACGGAAGAAGCGTCCGTAGTGGCGGGCGTGGCTGATGAATCATTTGCCACGGAGGGCTCATCGACCGACTGAAAGGGGTTTTCCTCGGTCAGGGTGGACAGATACTCTTTGTCAGCGGGGCTTAATTTGGCAAGGGGAATTTTTAACTCTTTGCCGGCGGATGTCTTTAAATGGACAAACCCCGCTTCTTGCTTAACGTAAGTTCCCTGGACTTTGAATTTGCCCGTGGTGTCACTCCACGTGCGCTCCTCGGCGGCTATGAGTAAGCCGAGACGCGCGTAAAGCAGCCAGCAAATGCACGTACAAGCGATTGTAAGCAGTTTGCCTGATTTGCGTGCGAAGGAATGCGTGGGTAAAGAAAACAGTGGCATGGTAGAGAATTCCACAGGGAACCTTGTCTGCGAGAAATTTTTTGCATTATAAAGCAGCGGCTGGCCTAAAATCAAACATATTTGCTAGGGAATATTGCGAATTACCAAGCCGAAGTCCCCCCCGAATGTCGCGTATTTCCTGATAATTCATCGCTACTTTTCTTGTGCCAGTTGCATAAATTCCGCCAGTTTGGCCTCCCACAAATTGGCCATTTCCTTAACGCGTTCGGGCTGTTCTTTTGCTAAATTACGCTCTTCGCCACGGTCGGTGCCTAAATCATATAATTCCCATGGCCCATTTTTTCCCGCTGAAACAATCTTCCAATCGCGCACGCGCAGGGCGCGATTGTTTTGATGAAACCACCACAGGCATTCCCGCGGGATTGGGGCATCTTTTTCAAAAACAGGAAGCAAGCTAGAGCCGGGGGGGACGGGGACTTTTTGGTTATGAATCATGTTTGGCGGGCTAATGCCGGCCGTCGCCAAAAGCGTGGGGACGACATCAATGACATGTCCGACGGCATGGCGTAATTCGCCGCGCGCGGAAATTCCCCGCGGCCAGTGCACGATGAGCGGGGTGGCGATACCCCCTTCGTGGACCCAGCTTTTGTGGCGGCGAAACGGCGTGTTGGCCAGACTGGACCATCCCGGTCCCAGGCATAAAAATGTCGCCCCCGTCCCGCACGCGGCATGCGGATCATGGCCGTCCCCCCGGACTAAAATCTCGGCGCTGGCTCCGTTGTCGGACAAAAAGAGGATGAGCGTATGATCCAGGGCGCGCATTGCGCGGATTTGTTCGATGACGCGACCAATTTCTTGGTCCATCCGGTCCACCATCGCCGCATGCACCGCCATTTTATCGGCTTGAAAGGAGCGTTGCTGGTCGGAAAGCTCATCCCAGACAAGCGGTTTGTTCAGCTCGTGCGGACCTAATTGTTCATGTAGCTTGGGAAAGGGGCTAGGCGGGCCAAGTTCACGCTCGATCGGGACCAGCGAGGTGCCGGCGATTTTTAGCGGGCGTAATCGTGCCCAACGTGCTTCCCGTAATTTATCCCAGCCCCCGAGATAAGTCGCATTATATCGGGCAATATCCGCTGCCGGAGCATGCAGGGGAAAATGTGGTGAAGTAAAAGCCAGGAATTGAAAAAATGGACGCTGGGGATGATTTTCGGCATGTTCGCGCAGGCATTTGATCGCATGGTCGGCGATTGCCGTGCTGGAGTAGTAACCACTGTCGGGAGGGACGGCGGGCAACGGCTGGTCGTCCTCGGTATGCTCGCGCGGGGCAAAATGGCGATTATGATCCTCCAGGCTATATGAGCGGTCAAAACCATTGGCCAGCGGTTTGCCATCAATATGCCATTTGCCCGAGTGGTAACTTTGATAGCCGTGGGGGCGAAGGAGTTCGGGTAAGAGCACCCCCCAGGCGGGACGCACGCCGCTTGTTCCGCTCGTGACGCCGGGCAACGTGTCTCGACGGACTTGCTGGGCATAGTAACCCGTCAAGATGGCGGCGCGAGTCGGCCAGCAGCGCGCGGTATTATAAAACTGGGTAAAGCGGAGCCCGTTTTTAGCCAGTGCGTCCAGATGCGGAGTGGCGATCTCTCCTCCATAACAACCAAGGTCGGAAAACCCCAGATCATCGGCCAGGATAAGCAAAATATTCGGGCGAGGGGCATCAACGCCGCTCGCTATAGTGGTGGAATGAGTTTTTTCTGGGAGATGATGTGTTTGCGGGTTTTGTGTTTGTGGATTTTGATTTTGCAGCGAGCGAGTTTGTGGATGGATTAGGTCCCCTGCTGGTTGAGCAGGAGCATGCTGCTCTTTGAAGTTTTCGCTGGCAGCGCGTTGGGTGGATTCTTCGGCGGAAAACAGGGGATTCACGCCACAACCAAAAAGCCAGCAAAGCAATACGCAGACACGGAAGGGGATGATTAAAATATGGTGCATGCGGGAATAGACTTGGCAAATGAAAAGACTGGCATTGATTAGCATAAGAACCTGGATGAGTGAAAAGATTCCTAAGATTATAAAGGAGATTATTGGCCTAAATCAAACATCAGAGTGGAAAAATACAGTTAGCACAAGCATTATGCATGGCTGCATACTTGGAAAGGCTGGATGTTGTCGGACTAAGTGAGCGCACTATAAAAACTGTCAAAGAATATTTCCTCTAACCAATATTACTCCGTCGGCCGCTCCCCCGTGATCTCGCTCAGCAGCCGAAAAAAGCCCCGTTTGCGGTCGCTGCTGATTTTCCAGTTGACCGGCACGCTTTGAAATCCCTCGTCATAACCCTCGTCCCGCATCCGGTAGTCAAAATAGCCCCAGGAGGCATATTCCGCCACCGCCGCGCGAAAGTTATTTTGCGGACGATCAAAATCAAAGTGGTCGTCTTCGTTAAACAGAATAGGCTTGGGCGTGTAGCCGGGCACCAATCGCGTTTGGCGAACCATTTCGCCAATCCGTTCCGGACGATCAACGCCGTTGCCATGCAACAGAATAAAATCCGCCGCCCCTACCACGTTTTCATCCGGGATGGTATTACCACCATAACTCGTGCTAACCAGCAACTTGAATCCTTTTTGTTTGGCACGCTCCCGGGCGCGAATCATTAGCTCGTGAACGCGTTGTGGCTGCAAAACTTTGTGGTCGTAACGCACATTGCATTCGTTATTAACCTCCAGCAGCACATGGGTGTAACCCTTGGCCAATAGCCAATCAACGGTCGCGTCAAGACCCGCCAGAACCGCTTGTTCATCGCGTAAGCGTTGATCTTGGCCAAAATAATACACGCCCAGGATAACCGCCATGCCCAACTCATCTGTTTGATCGAGGACTGATTCCAATCGTTTGAGATAATCGGGCCGCAACTCGCCTGTTTCGGTGAATGCGGAATTATGCCAGGGTTGGTCGCGGGAGTAACCCTGGGGGCTGCCCCCTTGCAAATTCAGGGTGATGGCTAGCAGGCCATGCCGGCGCCAACTGGGCAACGCGGCGAGGAACTCGCGGGTGTTGCGATCGGCATTCCAAGTGCCAGTGTCGCTGTAGGCCCAGCGCGAAGCGGTCCGGGGATTGAGATCGTCAAAGGTCGCTTGCACCATGCGGCTGTTAAAGAGCAGCCCTTCGATCTTGTGGCCGTTCCACTCACGGCCTAGATATGTAGGTTGGCCGTTGATCGTGAATTTCTCGCCATCGATCCCCACGACGGTCTTACGCTGCGGAGGAGCGGCGGCAAGAGTGTTTACGGCACTACAAGCGAGCACGATCACGATAAACAAACTCCGCCACATGGGACACCTATGGGTTTAAATCCAGGATCAATCCAAGAACGTGTGTTATAAAATTGCCAGTTGCGACCTAGCTATCTGTTGCGCACATATTTCCCGCTGGATGCGCTTCCGCAAATCGAAGTTATCTGAGTATGGATATACAAAAATTACTGAGCAGATGAAAACTATTTCTGCTGAATAAAAAAATATATTTCACAGTGCTAATTGAACACCTATGCTTCCGGCTGCAAGCGCGACTAGGATCGCCACCCAAAAAGAGAAGTTGACAAAATAGCGTTCGGGTAGTTGATGAGGAGTGAGTCCCTTGCAGAATTGGCGAAATTGCTCCGCGGCGATGCCAATCACAGCCGCACCCAAAAAGACCAGGAAGATGCCAATAGCGGCGGAAACGCTGTGCGACGTACGCTCTTGGGCCAGCGGTTCATTCGCGACCGCGGATAGAAACAGCCGATAGCGGGCAAAGACAAATCCCAAGCCAATTAGTGCCAGCCCCGTTCGCAGCCAGGCGAGTAGCGTGCGCTCGGCGGCAAAAAAGACGCGGGGGTCGTGTGGTTCAGGCATGGGATATGGGAAAAAATTACAAAACATTTACGGCAATTATGTGGTCATGTCCCTTACCGACAATAGTTTATGCAGTAGCCACGCCATGGCGAGACCGCACAATGCCCCCGCGCCGCCAAAAACGTGTGCCCAAACTCCCTGGGCGAATGTCATTTTATCATTCGTCAATATCACACTCACATATATCGCCACCACGATGCCAAAAAAGAAATAACCCGCTACCGCTAGCAACGCGGCTAGCAATAACCATCCCAAGGATTTCAGTGACATGTCGGAATTCCTGTAGGAAAACATACCCCCTCATTCGCAATGTTGGACAGGATAAAGCATCGTTAATGAGTTTGCATTACTGTCGTTATCGATTTAGGTTAGCAATCGGGGGCTAATGAATTAAACCTCCCTTTATGGCCGAGAGTTTCAGCACAGGAGATTTTAATGCCGGGAATCCTTTGATATGACTCTCTTACACGTTTGTGTGGGAGAGCGAACGTCAAATTCCGCGATAAAGGGATCGCATGTACTATCGAATCACGCCGCGGCGGGGGTGATCGGCTCGATACTGGTCACGTGCAACAGCGAGCAAATCTTGAACGATGCCGGCACATCGTAGCGCGATTCGCCAACACCGACCAGGATATCTGTCCTGGTCAAAAGCGCCATCTCAGGATGTCGCACTTCGTATTTTTCTCCGCTCGACATGATTAGCCGAAAGGGTTGAAATGGTTGCTTTTTTAGCATGTCGCGAAATGTTTGTACGGTCATCTTTGGGCTCCCATAATCTGAAATGTATTATTAACTATTTTACCGCATGTTTTTCCACGGTTCAATTTGTTTACGCGCCAGATAGAAATCTCGCGGAATACTAAGTTTGCGCATACCGCGGAAAATCCGTATACCCCGCCGCCCCCGGCTTGTACCAATCACTCACTTCCGCGGGAGGGCTAAGTGGCCACCCCTGGGCGATTCGCTCGACCAGATCGGGATTGCTGATAAACGGCCGTCCAAAGGCGATAAGGTCGGCGTCGCCCGCCGCAACCCGCGCTTCGGCCTCCTCCACTGTATACCCGCAGTTCCCCATCAGCGGCCCCTGAAATAGAGTGCGAAATTCGGCCAGTGTGACCGGCGTTCCCAAATTGTGAAAGCCAAATCCCAGGCCATCCATCACGTGCAAATAAGCCAAGCCAAAGGTGTTTAACTGGCCGGAGACGTATAAAAACTGTTCGCGGTAATCAGGCGAACCCATATCGTTAAAGACCCCGTTCGGCGATAATCGCACGCCCACGCGATTGGCAGGCCAGACCGCCGTCACCGCCTGAACCACTTCCCGCAAGAAGCGGAAACGCTTTTCGATTGTGCCACCGTAGTCGTCTGTCCGTTGATTGGTTTTAGACTGGAGGAACGAATCGATCAAATAGCCATTTGCGCCGTGGATTTCGACGCCGTCAAACCCGGCGGTTTTGGCATTCGCGGCGGCCAACTGATAATCGTTTACCGTCCGGGCAATTTCAGCGATAGTTAAAGCGCGCGGCGTTTCATACGGTTGCTTGCCAATGGGCGTGTGAATATATTCGCCATTCAATTTTACCGCTGAAGGGGCCGCCGGCAGCGAACCATCCGCGTGAAAGCTGCTATGCGACGCCCGTCCACAGTGCCAGAGTTGGCAAAAGATTTTACCCCCCGCGGCATGCACGCGGTCGGTGACCATCTTCCAGCAAGCCGTCATTTCGGGTGTATATATCGCTGCATTTTCATTCCAACCGTTCGCCTCGTCCGAGATCGTCGTCCCCTCGCTGATAATGAGACCCGCGCTGGCGCGTTGGCTGTAATACTCGGCCATCAATTCATTGGGGATGCGGGACTTTCCCGCCCGCGCGCGGGTCATGGGGGCCATGACAATGCGGTTTTTAAGGGGCAGATCACGCAGGGTAAAGGGAGTCAGCAGGGAGGAAATTGACATGGAAATCCTAAGAAAAAGTGATTTAGAGTTAAGATATATGTCAGCTTAACGATGGGTTATTAATGCGTCTATCCCTGTTGGTTCATTGACTAACTGGCAAGAAAATTAGCCATTGAAAACGAGGCGCTTTTAGATTGTGCCCCCAGAGGAAACCATGAATCGCCTAACAGGCAAAAAGAGTGCGATTATCATGCCAAAACTATTTTTTGATACCCCACATTTTTTCCACCAGGGCGTACCCCACGGGATCATAAGTGGCAAGTGTGGCGCGATCAAAAGGATGGTATTCGCAACCAACAAAATAAATGCAGGATAACTCGGCAAAATACTCCAATTGATTAACGGCCGCATAGGCCTTCTTGATAGTATTGCCTTCTCTCGATTCCACGTTGAGATATAGACCCGCGCTGGTTGCCTGATCCCAAGCGCGCAAAATGTCGGGCTGATCCTCCGGCCACTGCAATAATTGATGTGCGTGGGCGTATTCATGTACCAGCACTTTTAATGCCCAGAGGTCCGAAATCCAGGCATAATTTTCCGCGGAATAAATGACGATGCAGTTGCGCCAGCGGGGGTCAAGTTGACGGTCATGGTCGGGGGCATGTTTTTGGAAATATTCCAAACCGTTATCCCTTCCGCCGCCGCGCGCTTTTGGCCCATACATTAGATAAAATTCCAGGTTTTTCAGTCGATCCCGCGAGTCCGCGGGCAGCAGTTTAAAAACCACGGCAAGGTTTTTTTCTAAACGCTCTTGTGCCTCTTTGGCAAATTCCGGCGCATCGGTAAGCAATTGTCGTTCGACATGGATGGTCCATTCGGCTGCTTTCACAGTATCATAATCGCGCGGCGGGTCGGCGTAATTGACGGGTTTTTGCGGGGGAGGGAGCGGGGTGACGCGGGGAGTGGCGAGCTTATCTTGCGCGGGTGCCGACTTTGGCTCTTCCGCTGAGACTGTTAATAGCGTGGCCAGGCTCCATAAACAGCCAACCACAAAGCGTGTTATTAAACGGGGAATCCCCGGGTGAGGAATGGCAAACATGAGCAAAATACTCCCGCGAATCGTGATATCACACGACTTGAGTGTATTCCGGCGGGAACATTGTGTAAAACGACGGCGGACTGGGATATAAAGCAAAATGCACAAAATCCCGGTTCCCGAAGCTAAAATAGCGGCCCCAACCCCGCCTCGCGCCGACAACTGGACAGTTGCGCCAGATGAAATCCAAAATGGTTGGTCAACAAAAGAGTGACACAATGCCCCACGGTTATAATGGGTGTGCCGGCAAAGAGCGCGATATCGGTCGGCAGGGAGGTTAACTGCGAGTTGGCGGTTGAAGCCATCTCTTGCAACTTTAAATAGCTATGGACCAGGACATCCCCCAGGTCCGTCTGGTCAAGGGGAAAATCCCGCGGCACGTCATTGCCTGAACCGGGTCCAAATAGGGGCAACCATTCAGGATGGAGAAAGTCCCCGCCCAGCATTTTATGGCCAAATTCCGCGACTAAGGCCAAATGGCCCATAATCCAAACCGGAGGATGGCCATGCCCCGCCCCGGGAACAAAGAATTTTTCCCGCGGCAGATCGGCTAGGATTTTATGAAATAAGCCTAGTTGAAACTGATTGACGGCGATTTCGTTGGCAAACATTTGATATACCGGTACATGCTGTTTCAATATTTGATGCGTGGCCGCAGAAAATTGAAAGAGGAATTCAATACATGATCAGCAAACGATACCCCCGCGGGTAAAGTGGCCAGCCACAATAATTCCCACCACTGTCATAGAACAGCCTAAGCGGAATTTCCTGGTAAAAATAATTCCGCCTGAATGAACGCATTCAGGCGGAATAAAGAACAGAATTAGCGTGAACGCTTTTTCGTAATGAATGGATTTAGGAATCGCTCAAACTATTTGCGGCGCATCCAGCAGGCCAGGGCCAGGCCACAACCCAGCAGGACATACGTGCTAGGCTCCGGGATGAAAGTTCCTTCCACGGTAAAATTATCCACACGGCTGGTACCGCCAGCGGCCACGACGCCGCCATTGGCCGAGACCGTGCTGGTGCTGATCAAGCGAAAGTACACCGTGGCGGCGTTTTCAATAGACGACACCGACGACAGATCGCGGAAATAGGTGTGGATGGGCAGGGCCGTGCCGCTGGTCCAGCTATTAGGGGTGGCATTAGGCAATACGGAATAGCCCGGAGCAACGTCTGTAAATGTTGTCCCGTCAATGCTATAAGCCAATTTGAAATCGCGTGGGCCGGTATTGCTGCTGGTATGATCCCAGGTTACCTTGATGTCGTTAAACAGCAATGTGTTGGTCTGAAATTCGTAATAATCACCCACCGCCCAATTATTTGAGCTAAATGATTCCGTCGAGCCATTACCGACGGGAGTGCTCCATACGGACGCCGCACTGACATGCGCGCCACCCGCATTACCGGTGCCCACGGCGGGGGCAATTAGATTGGGATAGACGGCCGCGGTGGCATCCGCGGGGGTATTGGGCGATTCAAACGTCCAGGAAGTAATGATGGTGGCGTTAGCGATTTGCGTGCTCAGCACACAAGCGATAAGACTTGCCAGCCAGAGAGCCCGGATAGGGCCGCAACCCAAGAATTTTACGTTCATTAGACAAACTCCTTTGCCCTCTCGTTGAAAAAACATGGATAGTAAACAACCACAACTACCAATTAATGTAATCAGCTAACGATGATTATGTTAGCCATACCCCCGCTATGGACCAAAATTTCACAAAAACAACATAAATATTGCTAAACTAGGGTCTATTTCCGCTGGATAATTGCTTGTTTTCTGGCGAGGTCCCGTTGAGATAAACTGCGATATTATTCATCCGTGGTAAATGGCATGGTGGGCGTTAGATGCTTTACTAACGCGGGATTTACCTGGGTTGGGCGTTTACGGTGATATTTCCCCGCAGATCGACCCGCACCGAATCGCCATTTTTTAGCGTTCCCTTCGGCTGGCCATTCACGGTTAAGACACCATTCTCCACCCGCAGATGATTTGGTCCGCTTTTGATTTCCACCAATTCCTGTTTGGCTCCTTGGCCATCGTCAAAAGTATTGCTAGAGATGCTGGTGTTAGAGACTCCACTTTCTTCGATTGCAAATTTATAAGAATTGACCGTTAGTTGCGCCCAGGTACCGCCACCAGGGGGAGTAGGCCCGCAGCCGGCACAGACGAGCAACCAAAAACAAACGATTAAATTGGCAAAACGCATGGAAAGTAATCCTATAAACTGCCTGGATACTCGGCCTGCCTGCGCAGCAACACCCGCAGATAGTTAACGTTCGTCATCCGCGCGACTTGCTTGGGAGTGGTCTTAAGTTTTTTTGCCAAATCCTCATTGGACAATTCAGGGTTCTGTGCGAGCATAAACAGGCCAGTCATCTCCCTGGTAAGTTGTTTCTGCGGAAAATCCAGCAGATCCCTGGCAGCATACATCAGTACTTTTGTTGCTAGGTCCAGCCCTGAAATAGAGGTGAGTACTTTTGCCACACTCGGTGATACGATATCTTCTAAATATTCGTTAAGTGCCTGAATAAAATCCGCCCAGTCGAGGCGAAAGAAATTACGATTGAGCAGCCTCCCTAGCCAGTAAGGAGCTTCAACATGCGAACCACCCAACCTGGCATCATCGCGTAACCCGCGATGCTTATCCGAGGTAATCGGCGCATCGAAATGATCCGCAAATATTTTCGACTTCATCTTTTCAACCCCGCCACTGGTTCGCGCGCTTGTTCTGGGCCGCCAACTGGGCGGTTTCCTCAATCCGACGCGCACGGGTATCGGCTTTCTTAGCCGTGACAATCCACTCGAGTATTCCCCGTTTGACACTGCGGGGGAACGCCATAAAATTATCCTCCGCGGGGGGGCGGCTCCGCAAGGCTGCCCGCAAATCCGGAGGTATCAGCAACTCTTCAATCGCGTCCAGCTTTTCCCAAGAACCATCCGCTTGGGCGGCCTGAATTTTTGCCAAACCTACCGGTGTCATTTTTTTTGCCACGATCATGCGGGCGATCCGCTCTTTATTTGGCCGCGACCAACCGGTACCGGCTTTACGCGGGGCAAACCAGAGCTTAGTCCGCTCCTCGTCCACTTTGCCCGGCTTGCTGTCGATCCAGCCAAAGCAGAGTGCCTCTTCTATTGCCTCGTCAAAAGTAAACGTCTGCTTACCGGAAGTCTTTTTGTAAATCACCAGCCAGACGCCGCTGCCGCGTTGATGATTATGCGCTAGCCATGCCCGCCACGCGGCGCGGTCCCCGGGTTGTACGCTCTCGGTCGGCATAAGTCCGTAATATGGCAGTCAACTGATTGATTACCTATGGAGAATTTTCCACCCAAGCGATAGCCATTTGCTCGACATGGCGCGCATCCGTGCCGCAGCACCCACCGAGTATTGTAATATTTGGCAAGAGTCTGGCCAATTTGCCACATTGCGCGCCCAGTGCTGGGGGATCGCCATCGTCCAAAGCGGTTGCCTCGTTGAGTTCCGCGTGGCTTTTTAGGGATGAATTAACACGTAATCCCCGTAGCCGAGTGACCCAAGGTTCGCCTGTCAACACTTGCTGCTCAAAATGCTCGGGATGGGCACAGTTGATCAGATAGTACGCGGGGTAGCCGTCCGTGACGTCATCTACCTGGGTGATCGCTTCGCCTAATTTCTGTCCAGTGGGCAAACGACCGTCCGTCTCGACCGTGAATGATATAGCGACGGGTTTGCCAGCCGCGCTAGCGGCCCGGGTGATGCCAATCGCCTCTGCAACATAGTTAATGGTATACGCCGCCAGAAGATCCGCCGCGGTGTCAGCCAGTACCGCGCATTGTCGCGTGTGATAGGCGGTCGCCTGTTCAATGGTCATAAGCTCCCCAGGCTGATAGCCATCCCCGCGCGGGCCGATACACCCGGTGACCACCACCGGCAGCGTCTCGGTGGCAAATTCCGCGCGCAGATCGGCAAACATGGCAATCGACTGGCGATTAGCCGCGTCTAGTTCATCCTGTGAATAGCCCAAGCGCATCCCCCAATCCGCGCTAGCCCGCCAAGTAGCGCTCTCCAACAGCAACCCAGTCTGGTATTTTTTTGCCAGTTCCGCGTAATCACGATAGTACTCTCGCAGCGCGGTTTCGCCCGCGGCCGTGCGTAAGAGCTGAAACGCCGCAAAGTGGGGAAGCTCCCACCCGCGATGATAAATCAGCGTCGTTTCCAACCCGCCATCGGTCAAATAGCGCGGAGCGGTAAAAATGGATTTGTTAGGCATGGAAAAAAATTCATAATAATACGATGATTACTCATTCACACATAATATTGGAGACTGCCGCTTTATTAAATTATTACTATCAAAGTCGATAAAATTCTCACCCTGGGCAAGTCCGGCAAATTTGAACCAGAGGAGAAAAAATTAAAAGGGGACTAACACGCTCCATCTTTCTTAAAGCCCCAAGATTTGATTAACGGATAAGCGTACATCCGCAAATGTCTGCGGTGCCACGGCCTCGCCAGGACCGGCGGATCGCTGCTGTTGGTACGCTCCGTTCACAGGCTGGGTGTACACCTCAATCCGTTGCTCAACCAGATTGACAATCCAAACTTCGGGAATGCCAGCGGCGGCATACAGCGGAAGTTTGACCTGAATGTCCTTTAAAAGACTCGAATCCGCGACCTCAATTAGCCAAGACACATCAGCGGCGGCGGGCATACGCTGACGATAGACATCCGCCGGAGGATGGAATATCGCCACATCCGGCTCTGGTTCGCTATAGGTGTTCAAACGCACTGAATTTTGCACGCTTACAATCGCTCTGTTACCCAGGCTGGTAACCAAGAGAAAGTTTAGCATATTCACACAAGCGATATGGGCATACCCCAGCGGACACATTTTGATGATCTCCCCGACAAGCAGTTCCACCCGTTCATCGGAATCCAATATTCCCACCTCGCCCATGCGATGGTATTCCTCCACCGTAAATTGCCGCGGTTGTAGCAACGCCCCGGATGTGTGCCCGGGGAAAGCGGCAGGCGTATCCGCTGTGCCAATCGCAGGGCTATCCGTCGTTGAGGTAAACGCTTGCAGTTCAGTGCTCATCGCTTTTTCTCCGGCTCAAAATATTTGATTAGGATTTGGCCCAAGACCGCCTCCCCCGCGCGATTGGCATGGACCTCGTCGCGTTTATAATCGGTTACGGGTTTTTCCCCCGCGCGAATAAACTCTCCCCAGGCGCGTTGCAGGTCGACAAATTCGCACTTTTCCTCCGCCGCCAGTTTGGCCAGCCGCGCACGATACGAATCCGCCGGGGCATCGCTGATTGACTTCCACTGTTCCGCGTCGCGCGGATCAACCGTGCCAAATGGCCCCGTCATCAGTACTATGTCGGTCGGTCGGACCGCGCGGATTTGTTGGATCACATCCAGGATCGCGTCAGTATCATCCCCGTGGCTAATCCCCCCGATCATGACCAAATGCGGCTGCAGATCCGTCACATAGTGGGCCACGCGACCCGCGGCGCGATACCATTTGCAGCCGGTTGAACCGCGGACGACCGTATATTTAATGATTTTGACGTTGGGGTAGAGATCATTCAAGTGAAATGTCCAGTTGGAACGCGCGGTGTCATTGACAATGCTATCCCCTAACATCACGATTCGCAGCTCTCCCCCGTTTTTCAGGATTTCCCGCGTGAGGGGGAGTTGTGCCCAGTGGTCGGCAGGTGGGGTATAGGCGAGCGGCGGCAGCGCGGCGGCAGCCTTGGCGGTTTCGACCAGGGGAACCTCGGGCTTGGTCGAAACGTACACCCCCTCGGCATCCGGCGGACCATTGACGTTCAGGGGGGCGTCAGCGGCCTGGGCAAGAGGCGGAACACAGAACAGAAACAGAAAAAATGCCACAACCAACAGGCCCGGCCTGCGGCAAGAAGCTGATATCGAGCGTTTCCAAGGGGAATGCAAGGGAGCGCCTCCGTTGACGTACGTCATGCAAATTATTAGTGAGTTGGCGTAATTTACCATAATACTGTACTTATGTCAAGTGGATGGCGGGAGGGAAAGTACCATTTTTAACTCCGACCGACCTGGCGAAACCAGCCTGCTTATCAGCTAAAAACAGCGGGTAGCCCCGCAAATCGCCAATTGGCTAGCACTGGAACTTGTTCCGGTGTGCGTAGCACAAGAAGCCCACATGGATATAATGGAAATATTAGAAGAAATGCTTCTTGCCGCTGCGCGGCCAAGGAACAAGTTCCTTGGGTACCCTTGCGAATCACCTGGGCTACCCGCTACGCAGCCACCACCATCTGGACGTCTCCCCCCGGGTACTCCTTCACATGTCCCCTCAAGGTAATAGCTTGCACACATATGGCATCCGTCGTCACCTTTTGGCAACTTCCGGATGAGGAACAAAGATTCTTCGATTACATGGAATCCACTGGAGAGGTTGTAGCAATAACAACCTTGCGAGTCTATGAACAAAGTGAGATTGCGCCGATACCTATTCGACAATTTGTTGCAAACAACAATTCCATGCAGTTGTATATTGGGTTGAAAACGTTGATTGTCGCTAATGGGATAGATACATTCATAATCAAAGGCCAGACACGTTATGGGTTAGAGAGCATGAAGTCTAATGTCATTGGCTATGATCGTCCTGTTTTTTTAGAGGGCAAGTTAGCTCAGTCTAACTTATTCTACTACAATTCTTATCCAGACATTGCCAAGAATTCGATGATAAGCAAAGACCGCCTATTCTTGAATTGGGCTAAGAAAATTTTAAATTGGATGCGTCGTAATACGCCTGAAAAAGTTATGTACAATGGTTTTCCTTATCGAGCTACAAAAGCTGTCAAGGATGCCGTTTCCCAAGGAAAGATTGACTTGTGTTCCTGAATTTCATGCTAACGGCTATGTCTACTAAAGATTACTCATCGGCGGGGCGGCACCGCCGATGTTTCCATTTGCAGCTAGCCTTGGCCCTGCTCTTGCCGGTTCCATTTCCTTGCACCAGACTTAGCAATTATGAAAAAGACGGAGTGTGCCACTGGCATTTTGCCAGTGCTTAGCCAAAGGGATTGCCATTCCATATAGCTTAGGAATTATTAATCAGACTTTTCCGAAGCCCTGGACGATACAAATCATCAAACACCCGTCTCGGCACTGGTGTTCCACCAGTGGCACCCGACTGTTTCACAAAATGGCCAAATTTATGGTTGTTCGTGGGGGTGCAAAGAAATGGCTGTCAGCATGGACTGGGCAAAGCTAGAATAAAATAGAGAAAATTCGTCAGTGCCACCCCGCCGTTTGAATCGTATTCATCGTCCATTAATACCTCCTTGCAGTAGGTGATTTTTTTATGTCCATTTCCACTTGCATCAGTTTACGAGACAAAGCATCTCAAGTCCTAATCATGATTACTCTTGTGATAGTCATGGTATGCTTCTCGGTTTTTGGAACGGAGATAGTTGCGAAATCACCTATTGACGCTCTCATTTCAGAAAATGAGCCAGTTTATTTGGCGACCAGGGACTATATCGTTTATAAACCTCTTTTTCCGTTAAATTACAATTGGCAGGAGAACGACAGGGTAGCAAACGCAGTGAAAGAAATTGACTTAACAATACCATCAACTTGGTCGTTGGCTGTGGAAAATATGTTATGTTCAAAATATTCTATCACAGTTTGGTCAGAAGGGGACTATACCCATGTATATAATTATACTCGCGGTGAATTATTAACGGCAATGATCAAAAGCGCGCTCAATCGCGCCATTGTAAATTTGATGCCCCTCGACATGCAATCTTCAATGTACAATGAAAATGCGAGTCCAGGTTTTAAGAACGATCCGGCCGAACTGCAAAAATGGTGTCTTCAGCGTAAAGACAAGAAACTTTACGAGCTACAAATCGAAACCGCGGAATGGGCGATCTCTGTAATTAGAGAAAAATCGAAACGCCCCACAGAAGAAAAAGAGGATGCAATCACAGCCATTCAAGGAAATATTGATAAATTGCGGAGAACGCAGCAGCCAATTTTGCCAAGTAGGTTTTTTGTAACGGATATTACTGGGTATTATAGTGAGGAAACCGCAAAAAAAATTAGATTGAAAATTTTAGGACAGTAATTGCTTTAGTGCGCGGGCCGCGTCCTGTGCCAAAATTAATCCCGACTAAAAATGACACGGTCAAAACTGAAAAAAAGTAGAAGGCATGAGGTAACGATTGCTTCATTCGCCCCGCCCTGTGCCAAAATTAGTGCAACCCCAAAATGACGCAATTGAATCTGACAAATCGTAAGCCTGACGAGGTAGGAACGCCGTTTCTCGCAGCCGACCCATGAAGAATTTGCAAACAAATCACCGCACACGCACACCGAAGCAAAGATTTTCCCGCTCGGCGCGTGCGGGGTACGCAGTTGTCCTTCGCCAAGAAGAGCGCCTCGCGCCGGTTGCCACCAGCGTCCATCACGCCGCCCGGCGACTGTAACTTTTTAGCGGCTTAGCCCCAGTTCACGCAGCCTACCGGTGTCGCGCAGCGCCTCGAGGGAGTTGTACGGGTAATGAACTTTTATTAAAGTTCAACCTGCGACAAAAATCCTTTTGCGGCAGCCGGTGTTCCTTTTGCGGATCCGCCGACCAGGCTTGCAAGCAGTCTGGGCCAACCTACCGGTCATGCTTCATACACCAGCTCTTCGATACTTTCCACTTCATTCTCGGACCGTGGACCCGGAACCGGCGGGAACAAGAGTTTAAGCAGCGGCGGCGCCATAAATGTCGTCACCATGACCATCAAGGCCACCGCGCTGAACATTGCCGCGTCAAACACGCCGGTTGATAATCCCATTTGGGCAAAGATAAGCCCGACTTCACCGCGCGGAATCATACCAACACCTATGACTTGTTTATTTCCACGAATCCAAAAGGGAGCATAGCCCGCCAGAAACTTGCCCAACACGGCCACCACAATGAGTCCAGACGCCACGAGAAGGGTTTGATGATTCGCTGGCTGCAAGGGATTAAAAACTGTTAAGTCTACCGCCGCGCCGACAATCACAAAGAACAGCGGCACAAAGAAATGTCCTAACTGCGTGATGCCCCGCTCGATGGCGTGGGCCTCGGGAGTTTCTCGAATAAGCAAGCCAGCCGCGAATGCTCCGATAATCGTAGCCGACCCAGCGTAGTTTGCGAGCCAGGCCAGTCCGAAAGCCAGCAGCAGGGCCAACATGGTGGGCGTGCCGGGTAAATCGACATTGAACAGCAGACGAGCCAGTGGAGGAACTACCAGGCGGCCAACAAGCAATGTGCCCGCAAGAAATCCGAACGCCATCAGCGTCGTGCCCATGACGCTCCAAAGCGAGAGTCCTTCGCCCCGCGTGACTCCGGCCACCACGGCGAGTATGACGAGTCCAACCACGTCGTCAATGACCGCGGCCCCGAGAACGATTTGGCTTTCCGGTTCTTGCAAACGATTGAGGTCCGAAAGGACGCGGGCGGTAATCCCCACGCTTGTGGCGGTCAGTGTCGCTCCCACGACAACAGCGGTAAGAGAACCCAGGCCGATGGCCAGACAGAACGCATAGCCAAAGGCAAATGGTAAAATGACGCCGGCGATTGCCACGGCCAATGATGCCGCCCCGACCTTTAGTAAATTCTTGATGTCGGTTTCGAGGCCTATGGCAAAGAGCAGAATGATGACCCCCAGCTCGCTCAGTAAATGCAGGACTTCGGCCTTTGGGTCCACTATGCCCAGCACGGAGCCGCCCAATACTACGCCCGCGCAAAGCTCGCCGAGTACGGCGGGTTGCCCAATCCATTGGGCAATAGCCCCAAAGAGTTTTGCCGCTCCCAGGATGGCAACTAGCAAGCCTAGGAAATGCGGCAGGTCAAGATGGTCCATATTTTATTCCTGCCAAAGTTTTCCCAGGGCGTTTGCTGTTGCCCACGCGATCAATCCAATTGCGATTGTAAGCCCTGTATGCCATCGTATTTGCGATAAAGTTGTGGGCTGTCCCTCTCCGTTTGTAGGGTCTAACCGACGAGCGAGGATGATTCCCCCCATGACCATGAGGAATCCCAAGCTCTGAGGCGCCAGCCAGCCATTAAAGTTGTAGAGTATGCTAAGTGTGAGCAAAATCAGTGCCAGTGGACCAGCCATTATCCAAAACACTCTGGCTAATGCGACGACAAGCGAGGTCGATGGATTCGATTCCATGGGTAAAGACTCCGAAAAATGAGCGAGGACGGGTCGCAAATCAGCCCGTCGAAACCAATTAACGCCAGGTGAGGATAGAGCCTCAAACCCCGCCAGCACTCGATGCGAAGAGCACCAAGTACAATGCGTTCTCGGAAAACAAATTGGTTCTAACTCGAAAATACATTTTTACGGAAGCAACGCTATTATCAAATAATACTTTATGGTCGGTTTTGTGCAGAGATTAGCATTGTGATGAGTTTCGTTATGTCATCAACTAAGTTAGTCTGCCCCCTTTATACTTCACATAAAATCAATTTAGACTGCTTTGGTTCGCAGTTCAAGTATAATTGCGAGGCCGTTTACCGAGAGACTTTCAAATCTGATTTGACTTCTATTACCTGGTAACACCGATGGGGCAGCCACGCAAGCAGCACTGGAACTTGTACCAGGGTGCGCAGCAAAAGCAGACCGCTGGGTGGAGTTTAGGTATTTTAAAAGGTGCAGCTTGTGGTTGCATGGCCAAGGAACAAGTTCCGTGGGGATGCTGTTTTTTTGCGTCACCCGGGTAGTCGCTCGCTTTGACCCGTTCCTAAGTTTTACAGTCACTTCGCGTTAGGATGAACGAGAATTAAAAAATAAAAATGAAAAATTAGGCGGCTTCGTAAATATTGTGGGCTACAAAGATGGATATCTTCGGGGACTACCCACGTTGTAAATTCCAGATATCACGCTCCGCTATGCGTCGCGGCTAAGCAAAGACCAACAACCAAGAAGCAGAGCGGCGAGTGAAACTCGCCACTACGGCCAGAGCGGCGAGTAGAACTCGCCGCTACGGCCGGCTTTAGTCACTTTATGGCTTTTCGTCCGGATTGCCCCCGGCGGCCACGACCGCGGCTTTGGCTTTTTCCCCTTGTTCCTTGGACAGTTCGGGATTCGGCTCGGCATTGCCAGATTCCTTGCCCAGGATCCATTTGATACCGCCTAACAGCGATTCTTGGTATTTAGGGTTGGCCCAGACGGATTCATTATGGCCCAGGCTCATGTGCAGGGCTTTTCCCTCGCCGTATTCCTTGCACCAGGCGATTGGCACATGGTAGGGCTTTTTGAGCTTGGTTTTGGCCATATCCAGGCTCATCAGCACACGGACTTTTTCCGGCTGCCAATTGCGAAATTGGTAAATCTCGTCCTGAATTTCAAACTCCGTTCCTCCCCAAGGTTTGCAAATGGGATGTTCCGGTTCGTGGACGCTGACCGTGACGGTATCCCCCGCGTTCCAGGGATGTCCGGCAAACGACCCGCCGATCATATCCCAGTACGGTTCGTAATCGGCCATGGTGTCCGCCGCGGAATGCGTCCCGATAAACCCATGTCCCTTTTGCTTGAGCCAGGTGCCTAAAAAATATTCCATGTCTTCTTCCTTGATCGGGAACTTGTCGCGGGGGCCAGTGGTGTAAAACATGACAATGTCATACTGGTCCAGCTTTTCCTTGGTGATTTCGGCGGGGTCTTGGGTGCAGTCCACGCGGAAGAGGCCGCTTTTGATGCCTAATTCTGTCATGGCCAGTTCGGAGGGAGACAGCTTGTCATCCTTGCGCGTGACGGATCCATGTTTAAAACCGCCGCTATAGGTCAAAAACAAAATGCGGGCCCCTTTGTCGCCGCTTTTGGCACTGGCGGAGGCTGCTGACTCGGCCGCAGGGGCCGATCCACTGGCAAAAATCGCAAAACCTACGGCACAGAGTGCCGCCCAGCCAACATTTCGAAAAAAATCATGCAACTGCCGCATAAACACCAACTCCGTGGGCAAAAGAGATAAAAACATGGTGGGTGGGAAAACCGTCGCGGGGTAAGCGCATTATCATGCTCCTGAAAATGGCCTTTGCTGGCAACGCGGATCATCGCGAACGGGCACATTTCTTTGCATGGATTTTAAAGGATGCCCCATCCTTTGTGAATAAAATTACACTTTTTCGGACGAATTTTTTAGAACTACAACTAATTGCAAATGCGTTGCATAAACACGCCCGGCGGGGAATGGTCACTCCTTTATACCGTTATTAAGAAAAGGAATTAATCTAGAAACTTTTGCCAACGTGTTTGTAAATGCGTATTCCAGGCGGTAAACCAACTTCCCCACAGCCGATCAGACAGCGTGATTGACGCCACCACCATCCCCACCGCCGCTCCCCAGCAGACATCGCTGGCAAAATGCGACATCGATTCGACCCGCTGCAAACAAGCCAACACAGCCAAAATAGAGAAATATACCCTTCCGCGTGGATAAATGGCCGTCAACCCCAAGGCCAAGCCAACCGCCGTCGCCGCATGGGCGGATGGGAATGCCTGCCACGCGCTCAACTTGCCATGGGGAACAATGGCATAGCCACCGGTAAAAAAGGGAAACCAACTGACAAAGGATTCGGTAATGGGGCGGGTCAAATCAAAGCTATGCGGTCGTACGCGGGCTAGGAGAACCTTGCCCAGGTTTGCCAAAATGCCCGAACCATAGGCGCAGCAAAGTAGAGTGGGTAGGTTGGGCAGTTTTCGCGGTGTAAGCCAGACGACGCCCATCAGGATCAGGGCGACTCCCCATCCGTGGGCAAAGGCTTCCGCCAGTTGGATGGGCTTCCAGTCAAAATTGCCGTGATTTTTCACAAAGCCAGAGATCGCGGTATCCCATGGCAGACAAAAAAAACCGCCAATGACTAAACCAAAGGCATACACCAAACGAATCAGTAACAACCGATCAACGGGAGATAATTTGCCGGTTTGAGTGGGATATTCGTTTACTTTAGCAACATGAATCGCCTGATCCACCGTACCAGTGAGGGGCATGGGGGGGTAGTCGGGTTCTGATCGTAGAACCGCAGTTGCCGCCGCGCGTGAACTAGCGTCCGTTGTGTGGGTTAGGAGGCTTGACACGCCCAGAGATCCTTTATTCCATCAAAGGTTAGGGTACACAGCCTGATAATTTTGTTTAAGGTAGCTGCAAGTGAAAAATTCGCCAAGAGCGAAATTGCTAGCAGCTAAAGGGTGGGAAAAATTTGGTAAAAGGGAGAACGCTATTACGGGAGATCGTGCGGGATAATTTTTTATGGGATTTGGTTGCTGGCATGGGGCTTAGTCGCCTAAAATCGAGTTTGGCCAGCAGCGGGGGATAATGGCAAACAAGGGCAACGGCAATTTTTATAAGGAACGAAAGATGGCCAAGAGAATTAACCATGGTGGAATCCAATTTCGATGGGCCAGCTATGGACTGGCAATTGCTTTTTTGATGTTGGCAAAGCATGTCCACGCGGTGGAGGTTGCTGCGTCGGGGGGGGTAACCGGGGATTCATCGCGCCAGCTATCCGATGCGTCAAAAGCCAAGCAGCCCGTGACAGTACAGCCCACTACTAAAAAACCTATAGCCAAAAAGCCAGCAGCAAATGTCAACGCGTTTTTTCAGCGGCAGGTTTTGGCTCAACAGGGGGTGGTTTTTGGCCAGGGAAATCCGGCGCAGCAAAATCGCAACGCCAATCGCCGGCAAAACACACGGAATGCTAATGATGATCTAGGCCCGCAATTGGTAGATGTGATTCATAACACCGTCAGTCCGCCCACCTGGGATGTCAATGGCGGGACCGGACATATCCATTACTATTGGCAAGGGCGGGCATTAGTGGTGGCGGCACCCCAGGAAACGCATGAGCAATTGATCAACGTGGTTAATCAATTGCGACGGGCGGGACAATAAGGGATTTTTGAGCGCATGGCGAATTGACAGCGCGCTTGATTTTGGGCCAGGGCGGGTGCTATGGTAAGGGCAGATATCCCTCCCTTGCTTTCCCTAGCGAAAGTCCCGCCATGCCCCGCTCTTTCTTTTTATGGATTCGTTACGCGCTGGTTTGTCTGAGCGTGTATTTGACTCTGGGCGCTTCTGCCCTAGGTCAAGTGGTTATAACCGGCAAATACACGCATCCCCGATTTGCCTCCGTACAGCATGAGTCCCACGTCGCGGATCAAGGAGCAACCGCAGTGTCCGGTAACCCGTTGGCAGTGGCGGTAAGTAAAGCCACCGAGGACAATAAAGCAACAGGCGAACTCGATGTTCCCCACATCCATATGTCTGGTATCAACGTCTTTGCCGCGCGGGAAAATCCGCGTGCCGAGCCGAGCCAGTTTCGCACCTGGGAGACCGCCCCCGCGGGTTGGTACCGCCTGACGGGAGGCACGGGGCGATACACGCTACTCTTTGGCACGCCGGGACATTATGCACGCCCACGCATCGTTACCAATATTTTTTTGCGGGACAACGAAGAACTGAAGTGGGACACGCAACCGCTGTTCATGTACGCGCAGTTTGATGACCGAGATTACGACACAAAACGGGCCAGCCATTATTGGCAAAAGTTTATCGCCAACGGAACGGGGATGACTAGTGTTGGCTTTAAGTTAGCGCATGACGGCGTCGATGGGGTGGGGTCCGGGTCGCAAACGGTGCTAGTCAGCATCCACCGCCGGGGAAACGGCCCCCCCGATAGCTGGCCGCAGATCGGCCCAGCGATACCCGCCGTCGAGGTAGATTGCGGTGGGCCAAAAAGTTACAGCTACTCTGTGGGTTGGAACACCGGCGAAGTGGTCACCGAACCGGGCGAAACTTATGCCGTGCAACTGCGCGCTGAGCAGCCAGGGGGCACGTTCCAGACGCATTGGGCCAATGATGGCAATCCCGCCACGGACTGCTACCGCGAAGGGGAACAGGGCAAAACCGGCTGGCAGGGAAAGGACCTGTGGCTGGCGGTGGGAGGCGATGGTGATGGCCTGGTCATTCCCTACAATAAGCGAGTGCATAAACAATTTGGCGAATTGACAAACTGCCTCCCCAAATGGTCGCAATCATACGTGGCCCAGGGAAAAAGCCTGGCGGCGGTGCAGCTTTATGCGGCGGTTTCGGGCGCGCAGCCGCCCCTCAGCCGCCAGCGGGTTATCGTGCGCATCCGTGAAAGCGCGCCCGATGGAAAGATAGTCGGAGTGGAGCGCGTCGCGATCGGCAATGGCAATTACACAGGCGATGCGTCGTGGGGTGTCTTTGGCACGGTCTATTCCCCGGGCGAAGTACCGTTAGTACCCGGAAAGAAGTATGTGATCGAATGGGAATCGCTGGAAAGCGGACACACGCTGGATGGATTTGTGAATATTAAGGGGGAAGTCAGTAACGGCAAGCCAGGGTTTAACCCATATCGCAAACATCCGCTGGACCAATATGACCAGGGGACCGCGTATCTGGATGGAAAGGATATGCAATATGATTTGGATGCGCAGATAGTGGAATACACAGAACCCATAATTGGTGCTACTCATATTGATAACAATAACTTACTCATCAATGGCGACTTTGAAGCGATCAACCGCGCGGATGGAATTCTGATCGGCGGCCCGACTGTGGATTTCACTCCTCCCAAAAAGCAGGTGCCAATCACCTGGCAGGAATTCAAGCTCGCCCCCGATACTGAATTGAGTATTACAGCTATCCCAAGTCATCATGACTTTGTGGCCCGTGTCCAGGCTCCCGCAAAGTCGCTGGCCGATCCCACGCATGCGCCGCCTCTCGACGGCGGTTGGGTGCAGCAGGTGACGGGACTTAACCCCCATGATACTTATCGTGTGGAAGGTGATGTGCGCTGCACTTGGCCACTGGATGACGCGCGGCAGTGTCTGATCGGCATTGATCCCACGGGGCAGATGGACAATCCGCGGGCGGACACGATCCAATGGACTAAACTGCCGGAATTTCACGGAGTTTTTTCGCGCCACGCGGGGGAACCTATCCGCCCCCAAGCGGATAAACTCAGCGTGTGGCTGCGGGCCAAAACAACCAAGCATGACAAAGTAGCCCCCTTTGTGGCCGAATTTGACAATCTGCATTTGTGGCGGGTGAGAACAGAACTATTAGAGTCCGCAGGAACCAAATAGGATTAGTTTTTGACGCGCGTTTGCAATATTCGCTCAACAACCCCGTTCAATAAGGCTCAGCAATAATAATGCCCGCACTACGTATCACACTCGCGAGTTGTTGCGCATTAGTGCTTTGCGCATTGGGAGCTTTTGCCGCTAATCAGGCCCGGGAGTTACCGCTTAACTTTACAGACTTTAAACCCTTTGAAGTCTTACAAACCAAATGGAATGAGCGTGATCAAGCACTGATCAAAAAATACTGCTTGGATTGCCATTCCACGGCGGCAAAAGAAGGAGACTTCGATCTGGAGCGGTTCCGGCAAGTTGACGACATGCGCGCGGATATTGAGCCTTGGCAGCGCGTGCAAGAACAACTGGAGAACGGCGAAATGCCCCCTCGCGATGCTCCGCAACCCTCTGCCACTGAACGAGCGGAGTTGCTCGATTCGGTGGATCTATTACTGCTAGCCGTCGCCACGGAAAATTCGGGCGATCCGGGACCAGTGGTCCTGCGACGCTTGAACAATGCCGAATACACCTACACCATCCAGGACCTGACTGGCGTGTCGCTTCAGCCAGCAAGGGAATTTCCCGCGGACAGCGCGGCGGGCGAGGGGTTTACCAATGTGGGGAGCGCGCTGGTTATGTCGCCGGCTTTGTTGGAAAAGTACCTGGCGGCGGCAAAGGAGGTAGCCAGCCACGCCGTTTTGCTGCCGGACCGGATAGAATTTTCACCAGCCACCACACCCCGCGACTGGACCAATGAAAAGCTCGTCGCCATTCGCGATTTCTATGCCCGCTACACCGACAACTCCGGCGCGACAGCGGTCAATCTCCAAGGAATCCAGTTTGAGACCAACGGCGGAGGTCGCCTGCCGCTGCAATCTTATATTCGCGCCACACTGTTGGAACGGATGGCGATTAGCACTGGTAAAAAAGAGATCGCCCAGGTCGCGCAAGAAAATCACTTGAACGAAAAGTATCTGCGACGTATTTGGTCCGCGCTGACTGACTCGACGCCATCCAAATTGCTCGATCCCATTCGTCAGCGTTGGCATGGTGGCCTTCCCGAGGACGCCACGCAAATCACCGCGGATATCCTCCGCTGGCAATGCCAACTCTGGCGCTTCACCACGGTGGGTCATATTGGTAAAAAAGATGGCCCCCAGGCCTGGCAAGTGCCCGTTAATCCCCTGGTAACGGAGCAGGAAGTGCGGCTCAAGTTGCCTCCTTCCACAGCGGAGGGGACGGTTACGATTTATCTGGTTTGTCACGCACTTGGTGATGGAAATAACCAGGACTATTGCTTGTGGGATAATCCCCGCCTGCTTAGCGAATTAATGCCTGAAATAAAATTGCGGGACCTGCGCGCACATTGCACGGCGGAGGCTGACGCGGGTAACTTGGAAAAATCCGCGGTACCCTACGGCCTGGATCCCGCGCTGTTTGGCAAGCATCCTAACGGCGCTCCGCTGGGTGATAACCAATTGTGTATGGCGGAGGATGGCGTCTTGGCCATCAGTATCCCCGCAAAGATTGCCGAAAAACGCGAATTTGTAGCGACCGTGCGACTGCACGAACCTACGGAAAAATCCGGAGGGATGCAAGTGAGCGTCCTGGCTGAACCACCGGCCAAACCGCTTCAACTGATCGTCCCGGGACTAAGCGCGACCACGGATAAAACCGTCTGGACCGACGCCCAACAACCATCGAATTATGCCGCGCCGCTGCTGGTGGCTGACAAAAGCGCGGCCCAGCGCGCCTGGCAAGCGGAGTTTGACGCGTTCCGGCAGCTCTTTCCCGCGGCGCTCTGCTATACCAAGATTGTCCCCGTGGACGAGGTTGTCACACTGACTTTGTTTTATCGCGAAGATGATCAATTACAACAATTACTACTGGACAATGCCGAAATCGATAAGCTCAATTCCCTATGGTCTGATTTGTATTATGTCAGCCGTGCCCCGCTGATGACGGTCGATGCCTATGAGCAGCTTTGGCAGTTTGCCACGCAAGACGCCGATCCCAGCGTGTTTACACCCATGAAGGAGGAGATCATGCGGCGGGCGGAGGAATTTCGCGGCCAGTTAGCGGCGAGCGAGCCGGCGCATCTTCGCACCGCGCTGGAATTTGCCGCGCGGGCGTGGCGGCGACCATTATCAAATACAGAGCAAGAACAGCTTCAAGCATTTTACCGCCACCTGCGCGAGTTAGACAATAACCACGAGGATGCTATTCGCGCGCTCTTGACTCGCATCTTGGTCTCACCCGCATTTATGTACAAAAGCGAACAACCCCCCGCGGGTGCATCTCCCGCGCAAGTGAACGACTGGGAACTAGCCAGCCGGTTAAGCTATTTTCTTTGGTCCTCGCTGCCGGATAATGATTTACGCGCCCTGGCGATGAACGGCAAGCTGCGGGACCTGGACGTGTTGGCGGGACAAGTGCGCCGCATGAGCCAGGACCCGCGCATTCGCCGACTGGCGGTGGAGTATGGCTGCCAATGGCTGCACATCCGCGAGCTTGACGCTGAGAATGAAAAGAGCGAACAGTTTTATCCCGAATATGCCGAGTTACGCTCGGATTTTAAGGAAGAAGCGGCGCGGTTTTTTACCGATTTCTTTCAGGCGAATCGGGGGATAGGGGAGTTGTTGAACGCGGACTATGTCTTTGTGAATGGCCGCTTGGCAAAGCATTATGGCATACCCGGGGTTGAGGGGGACGCCTGGAGGAAAATTGAACAAGCGCGACAATACGGCCGCGGCGGGATTCTCGGCTTTGCCGCCACGCTTTCCAAACACTCCGGCGCATCGCGCTCTAGTCCGATCCTTCGGGGTAATTGGGTGGTGGAGTTTTTGCTGGGGCAAAGGCTCCCCCCTCCGCCGCGGAATGTCCCGGTCTTGCCGGAAGTCGCTCCCGGGGAACTTACCGAACGGGAACTGACCGCGCGGCATAGTTCGGATGCCGCGTGTGCCAAATGCCATGCGCGGATCGATCCCTTTGGATTTGCCCTGGAGGGTTACGACACCATTGGCCGATTGCGGACGCATGACCGCGCGGGGCATGCGGTGGACGTCAACGCTATTTTGCCCGACGGAACTAAAATAGCGGGACTACCGGATTTGCGGGATTATTTGCTGCATCGGCGGCGGGCGGATTTTACCCGGGCGTTTAACCGCAAACTGTTAGGCTATGCCCTGGGACGGGGTGTGCAATTATCGGATGAATCATTGCTAAAAGAATTGGATGCTAAATTGACAGCTAGCGACGGGCGGATTACCGACGCTTTGATCATCATCGTGCGCAGCCCACAGTTTACACGGATTCGCGGCGCGGCGGCCAAGAAAGAGTAATCCAATATTGTGTCTGTTTCTTCGCAAGTCGCAATCATAACCAACAGGTCACCTCCATGAATCAAAAACTTATTTCGCGGCGGACAGTCTTGCGCGGCTTGGGCGTGACCTTGGCGCTCCCCTGGATGGAGTCGCTACGCGTTTGGGGCGCGGAGACTGGCCCAGCCAGCGCTACAGCCAGTAGCCCAATAACGGCATCCGCCGCCGCGCCACAACGCTTGGCGGTATTGTTCTCTGGAAATGGCTTTCATAAGGATCATTGGTGGGCCAAGGGGACCGGCAAGGAAATGGAACTGGGCCAAGTGCTGCGGCCGCTGACTCCTTTTCGTGAAAAAATGCTCTTTATCAGCGGTCTTTACAATGAAGAAGCGCAAAAGGGAAACATTCATAGCTCCCAAACCGGCAATCTGCTAAGCGGCGCGCCGCTCGAGGCGGGAGGCGGCATTCGCAGCGGGACCAGCGTCGATCAACTGCTGGCCCAGCGATTGGGCGGCACAACCAAGCTGCCTAGCTTGGTGTTAGGCTGTGAAAAAGCCAATCCGTCCGTCCACAAGAATTATTCGATGCTGTATAGCAGCCATATTTCGTGGAGCTCGCCGACAGCGCCAACGCCGCTCGAGGTTTATCCCGCGCTGGCATTTGACCGGTTGTTTCGCCAAAGCAACGCCAAAAGCGACGCCAGCGTGTTGGACGCCGTGGGGGAGGACGCCAGCGGCCTGCGGGGCAAAATCAGTCAAGCCGATCAACGCAAGCTGGATGAATACCTGCAATCGGTGCGCGAGGTGGAACAGCGAATTCAAAAAGCGGGAACTCGCGGTGAAATGCAAGGTTGGCGGCCGACGCGGGACCAACCAAATATTCCCCGTCCCGCCGACGGCATTCCCCAGGACATCGCCGAGCATATGCGTCTGATGTGCGATATTTTAGCACTGGCTTTGCAAACGGACACCACGCGGTTTTGCACGCTCAAATTAAATAACGATCATTCGTCCTTGCGTTTTCCAAACCTGGGGGTCGATTATATGATTCACCATTTACTCTCCCACCAGGAATCGGCGGACTGGCTCAAGGTAAATCAATTCTTTTTAGAACAGGTGGCGTATCTGGCGGGCAAGCTGGACGCGATCCAGGAGGGGGAACGGACCGCGCTGGATAATACGGCCCTGCTCTTTTGTAGCAGCATGCTGACCGGCAGTCATGACGCCAGCCGTCTGCCGGTGGTGTTGCTGGGGAGTGGCGGGGGAAAAATCGCAACCGGCCGAGTCCTCGATTACAGCGACAAGCCCAACCGCCAAATGTGTCGGCTTTACCTGTCGCTGCTGCGGCATTATGGACTAGAAGAGCGGACGTTTGGGGATGCGACGGAGCCGCTGGGCGAGGTGTGAGAAAGGTTTCAGCCCGCCGCGTTAGCAAGGGACACGAACATTACTTAACAGCTATCACATGAAAGACCCCATAGGCTATTTTATGATGTGGGGGACCTATGGGACGTGGCTTCCTGGTGATGAGAGAGGATGGGTGGATTATCGGCATGGATGGCAACTCCTTAACTCCGTCTTAGAAATAGAAGCCCAATCCAGAATGACCGAAACAGCATGTTTCTTGAGTGTGACTCAACGAACCTTAGTTGAAGAGCAAATTCGTGAAACATGTGATTTTAGAGAATGGAAAATGTTCGCGGTAAATTGTCGGTCAAATCATATCCATGTAGTTGTATCCGCTCTCCATGTTGATCCCAAGAAAATCCGAAATGATTTGAAAGCCTGGTCTACTCGCAAGTTGAAGGAAGCGTCATTAGATAAGCGTGATAAATGGTGGAATGAGCGAGGGTGCACACGATATATCTACGATGAAGACAATTTGGCGATAGCTATCGAATACACCATGAAAGCCCAGGACCGAAAAGGGAGAGAGCAAAAAGAGTTCCGTTGCTAACGCAGCGGGCTGGTAATACGCCAGAACCCTTGCTAACGCTGCGGGCTGAGAATGCAACAGAACCCTTGCTAACGCTGCGGGCTAAGTTCCTTGCTGAGGACTTGGGCCAAATTCTCAAAGCATAATCCCTCCCCTTGATCCAATTCCGCGAATCCGGCTTCGGTCATTTTTTTAAGGATGGCCAACTTTTCGGCTTCTTCATTTGTACGTATCTCCAATAATCGCAAACCCGCCCGCAACACCTCGCCAGCGTTCATGTAACGGCCGCTGCGAACTTGTTCGTCGACAAAATCTTCCCACCGTTTGGTAAGTTCAATTTTTCTCGCGGGCATGCGATACCTCCATAGATGGTAAATAGGATAATATGATTATATCAATTGTTGAATCGTTAAGAACAATCTCATCAAGAAATAATTCGAGGTATGACGGCCATTAAGAGTATGATAAAAGGGAGGAAGCCTATTGCCAACGCAATCAAGCAAGCTATTTTATACCACCCTTCAGTTTTGCTATTTGCGTTGTAAGCTAAAATAGCAAGAAACAAACCGGCGACAGGTATCCAAGAAAGTAATAAACTAAAGATCGCCAGTATTTTAACGACAAGTGAAGGCTCATCTGTTATGATTATTTCCGGATCATCCGCTCTGACATTCAGGATTTTTGGAGAGGCGTAGGGGTTAAATTCCCCGCTTGTATCGGGATGATTGGGGTAATCATAAGTGGTAAATTCTCCCCGCAATGAATCATTGCCGGCAACTTTTGGTTTTGACTTGCGATCCACAATCCAAATGAATATCCCCGCGAGTAAGCCCATCGTAGTCGTTAACGCGAGATACGATAACGGTTCTAGCTCTTGATTAATATTTGTGCCATTTATCATTAAGCCAATCAGCAGGCCCGCCACGGTACCCACCGGAGGACCCAACCAACCCGGGAATGAAAGATTTTGCATAAATCACCACAATCAAATCGAGTAGAGCTACAACCCGATCACCGCGCTGGCCACCAAAAAGTAGATTGTGATCCCCGTCACGTCGACCAGTGTCGCCACAAAGGGGCTGCTGGCCAGGGCCGGGTCGGCCCCAAAGCGCCGCATGACCAGGGGGAGCATCGACCCGACGATCGTTCCCCACACGCAAATGAGCGACACCGTCACCGCGATCACGATGCTTAACGTGTAACGGTTGGTGGTGTCCAGAATCGTGTCCCCCACCAAATACCCCCGGATCAGTCCCAGCACGCCCAGCGCTCCCCCCAGGGCCAGTCCCATGAGCAACTCATGCTTCAGAACCCGCCACCAGGTCCGTGGTTCAATCTCGCCCAGGGCCAGCGCGCGGGTGATCAGGGTTGCCGCTTGGGAACCGCTGTTTCCCCCCGTGGCTAGGATCAAGGGCAGGAACAGACTTAGCACGATGGACTTTTTCAATATGTCGTCAAAATAGGCCATGACGCTAAATGTGAGCATGCCGGTCAGGAAGAGGCATGAGAGCCAGGTAAAGCGTTTAAGCCATAACTCTCGAAACGGCGTGTCGAGGTACCCCGCGGCCAGGGGCACCATCGCCCCCATGCGGTGCGCGTCCTCGGTCGCTTCTTCCACCACAACGTCAATCACATCGTCATGCGTGACAATCCCCACCAAGCGTCCGGAATCATCCACCACGGGAATCGCCAAAAAGTCATACCGGGCCATCTTTTGCGCGACGGTCTCTTGATCATCCGTGACCCGGACCGAGACCACGTCGGTTTCCATGATCTCGCTGACCAATGTGGAGGGTTTGGCCAGGATCAACGTTTTGAGCGAGACAAATCCCAGCAAGTGCCGGTCCGGCCCCAACACGTAAATGTAATAGATCATCTCATTGTTGGGGGCCTGCAAGCGCAACCGGGCGATGGCCTCGCCGGCGGTGATTTCGGCAGGGACGCTGGCATACTCGGTCGTCATAAGCGCGCCGGCGCTCGATTCGGGAAAGGACAACAGCGTGCGAATATCCTGCCGCTCGGCCTTGGCCACCAACGGCAGCAATTCCTCCACCACGCTTGGTTCCAACCGTTTGAGCAAATCCACCCGGTTGTCCGGGGCCATTTCCTCTAACAACGCCGACATATGCCGCCGCCCCCCCTCATGCACCAATTCTTCCTGCTTGCTATTGGAATAATATGAAAAAATGTCGGCCTGAACGGCCAGCGGAGCATGGGCAAGAACCCGCCAGACATCCTCCACGGAAAGTCCCTCGGTAAAGTCGGCCACCGTGGCGGGGTGCAGCTCGTTCGTGACCTCGGTCAAGCCTTGATCATCGTTTTCGGCCAGCATCAGTCGTAATTCGGGAAGCAAAATCGGATTGGCCATGCAATAACCAGGCGGCAAAAAATACGGTCGATTAGGGAATTTATGCAATCTGGTCAAAGTTCGGCGTTACGCCAAGGGGCCAGATAGTATTTTTTGGGGAAATTGGCTTTTTACGGGACCAAAGAAGGTGGCTCGTTCGAATCGGTAATTCTTTTCCAACAGCCAACCACTCCACTCAGGCGCGCTACCTTATATAATAGATTTATAAAGGATGCCAGAGAAACTTCGTTCATATCGCGGGAATTTTATGCTGCAACCGCACAATCAACCTAGAAAAAATTTCATTCCGGTCCTAACCGGAAGCCTACCCGTGGCATTAGGGTTGTTTTGGTCGATTAAGTTACTATTGAGTGGTGAACCAAATACATCATCCGGGCGTGAACCCAATTTGCCAACAGAAACATTGGTCACGCGGGAATCATCCGCTGCTTCTCCATCGAGCCAAACTTTTCCTAAAGCGGCCAGTCAGGTGATTTCCTATGATGTTTCCGCTAAAACCGCGGACACCCGTAAATTGGAACCACGGTTCACTTCCCCCGCCCAGCGGGGCCTGTGGCTATTGCTAAATAAGGCATTTTTGCCGCCCGATTTTGACCAAGAGACGTTTGACCGGCTGTGGGAAACCTGGGAGGAACCGCTGCGCGGCCAGGCGGAACGGGCCACTCCTGCCGAGCGGAGGCGATTGGCCTTTGCCCGCTATGGCCTGACGGAACGTCCTCCCGAGATGCTCTTTGGCCAAACACCGCATAAGGACGATCAGCCGCTGCCCCTGCAGTATGTAGTGAGCCAGGATGGCCAATGGTCGATGAATTGTCTGGCGTGCCACCAAGGGACCGTGGCGGGCCAGGTCATTCCCGGCGCGCCGAATAACGCTTACAACATGCAAACTTTATACGAGGATGTGCGCAATACAAAATTAAAGTTAGGAAAAAAACTATCGCATATGGACCTGGGTTCGGCGTTTGTCCCTCTTAGCACCAGCCGCGGCACGACCAACGCCGTCATGTTTGGCGTGGTGCTTTTGAACTATCGCCAACCGGATTTGACCGTGGACAAACTGCGCCCAAGGCCCGCCCTTACCAATCATGACCATGACCCGCCGGCCTGGTGGCAGCTGCACCGCAAGTCGCACCTCTACATAGACGGCTTTGCCCCCAAGGGGCACCGCGCGCTCATGCAGTTTCTTTTAGTCGAACAAAATGGTCCGGCACAATTCACCCAGTGGGAGCGGGATTTTATGGACGTGCTGGCTTGGCTAGAGTCTTTACGCCCGCCAAAATACCCCCAAGCCATCGACCCCGTTTTAGCCACGAGTGGTGAAAAACTATTTACCCAGCACTGCGCTAAATGCCACGGAACCTATGGGCAAAATCCCCAATGGCCCGCGCGGGAAGTCCCTCAAAAAGTGGTGGGCACTGATCCCACTCGGCTGTTGGGTCTGACCGCGGGTCAGCGTGCCCATTATGCCTCGAGCTGGTTCGCCGAATTCAAGCATTCTTCCCCTGTGTCTTCCCCCCCGGTGACAACCTTTGGCGGGGCGGCGCGGGCGCTTTCGGGGCGTCCGCCCGCGGCCAACGTCACCGTTAATCTCACAAAAACCGAACCTCACGGATATATTGCCCCGCCGTTGGATGGGGTCTGGGCCTCAGCGCCATATTTTCATAACGGATCCGTTCCGACATTATGGCAAGTTTTGACCCCAGACCAGCGACCCGCAATCTGGCAGCGTAAACTGACCACTGAATTAACGACGCCAGCGACGGATTTAAGCAAGCAGGCAACACCACCGGGCACCCCCGTCTATGATTGGCGGCAGTTGGGCCTTGCGCATGAAGTTCTTGACAGCGTGCCCCCGGATGTGGGTCCCGCGTCTCGACGGGAATTTTACGATACAACGCAAAAAGGCAAATCCAACGCGGGTCATGATTTTGCCGCGCGACTGAGCGAGCCTGCCCGGCGAGCCTTGCTGGAATACTTAAAGACGTTATAGACGTCCTGAATTATCGCAAATCAAAGTAGCTTATTGGGTGCCTTGCGTAAGATGCCTGTTTAGCACGATTTATGGCAAGTTGCCTGGCGGTATTTCCACGGCGATCATTCCCGCGAACATGAGATCGGGATCTCCTCGCTCAGCCAGGGAAGCCGCCAGGGCCGTGATCGTTCGCGGAACAACGCCGCGAAAAAGCTCTTGTTTACCGTGTATGACGCGGATTTCCTGATCCAGGTCTTGCATTTGGTCATCGACGTGTACCAAAAGCGATTTGACATTTTTTGTCTCTTCCAGGTTGATTGTCTGGCCGTCGCGCGTGGCGATAACCAGGGAATCGCCTTTAACTTGATCCGGAGGCACCGCTAGCCAGTATGAGCGGCGTTGGTTGTGGCCTGTTTGCTGCCAGACCACGCGCTGGGGGCGGGGATTGCGCGTAAACTTGGCCATCCAAGGGAGGGCCTCCGCATCCTCGCCGTCCATCCAATGTCCTTTTCCTTGGCGAATATTTACAAAGTGCTCATACCCACCGGGGTCGGCGGTCCGCATTTCGGCTAGTTTATCGCCATATTCGCGCCCGACGCGGTTGCGGCTGTAGGCGCTGTCCCGCTCTCCCACCTGCAGGGCAAAGGGAACATTACGGACTGATAACAGCGACACACCGTTGGGATGACCGGCCATCATGGACGCGGCCGCCCAGCGGTCCGCCATGCGAGGGGCTAGCTGATAGACGCCGTCGCCCCCGGCGGAATAACCGAGGATGAATACCCGATTGGGATCGACATCCGCCAGCACGATAAAATTTTCTATCAAGCGGGCGAACATGCGGTCGATGTGCGGCTCGTGCCAGAGATTCCAATTATCGGTGGGGGCGCGGGGAGCCAGGTAAATTCCTTCGTCCAATTTGTAAAGTCGCTTTTGGTTTTCCCATTGAGCGTCGTTGACTTTTGGTGGAGCTCCTCCGCCGCCGTGCAATGATATCCACAAGCTGCGGCCGGTTGCCGGGGCTTTGCCAAACACGTGATAATCATAGGGCATCCGTAAGTCGCCGTCGGTGATCAACTTTTGGGCATGCTCCTGGCGGCGCTCTTGGCGGATACGTTCACGATGGGCTTGCCAGAGCAACCCGCGAGCCGTGGCGGCATCGGCCTTGGCCAGGGGAACCGCCGCAAACGGTTGCTCGGCAATTTTTCCTAAAGGAGCGTCGGATTCCTTGAGCCACTGTTGCAAATTGGCAACCGCCTGGGCGGATTTGGCGTTATCAGGCGGCGCGGCGACACAAGTTTGGCGCGAGTGTAGATAAAGCACCACGAGCGAAAATCCAAGTATCCGGTACGCAGCTTTGCCAATGATGGAATTACAAGCACGACTACGAAGAGTGTGGTAGAAAGCAAAAATCATAAGTTACCGCCTGGGACAAAAGTTGGTAAAGCAATTACGATGAAGCAATCTCTTTGCCTATAAGCGGACGCTGGGCCAAGTGCCGCACGGCATGGATTTCAAGGATCTCATGATTGATGCGGTACAGTGCCAGTTGGGTGAGCTTTTAGCCCAAGCCATAATAAATTTCACGAAGCTCAAAGGGATTTTTATGTTTTCAGAAGATACACTACTTTTTTAGGGATTGTCAAGCAGTGTATCAATCGCCATTCTGATACCCGTTTAGCCAATTATCGGCAATCTCTAATGAGCCAGATTGTGCCGCATATCACATTACAATTCTCTTAATTTCCAACTCCGCCTCCGCTGTAAATTTAAGTTTATTCATAACCTACCGCTGGATGATTCCAATTTCTTCCCTTATCCGTCGAAAGACATCATCGGCATCATGCAGCTGCCCCGCTGGGCAATCCTCCACGACGCGCTGCACGGCGGCCGCAGTCGTGTCAAACTCCAACTGCACGGCCGCGCTATCGCAGAGGCCATTATCCGTGAAAGTGCTGGCGTTCCGCCAGTGCTCAAGTAATTGGTATCAACTTGCCGGGCCGCCAATTGTGGACAAATAATCGCTGGCCAACTGATAGAAGTTGTTCAAGTCGCTATGTGTGATCAGCGTATTTGCTCTCCTTGTTAAACAACCCGAATTTTACCGACATTAATTCATTTTATCCAACTTAATTTATAAAAATGCCCCTCCTGATTGGAAACAATGCCATAAAAAAATTGTCCATTCGACGCTGCGCATGCCTAAAATAAAAAAACTTGAATGGCAAATGTTCGTGATAAGTTGAGGATTCTATCTTAATCCTACAAACTGAATTACCTGCTCAATAATCTTATCCGGCGGCTGTGACAAACCGCGTATGTCCACCCGCACTTGGCGCGGTCCTTGATCATCGGCCACATTGAGGATCAATTCAGCCTGCTTAACGGCGTTGTTTTCATATTTTATGTTGTACCCATAACCCAGGATCTGTTCCCAGTTAAAGATATTCCTGCCTCGATAGTCAATCAGTCCCCCGGCGTGCAGTTCCAGCTTTGGCCCGGGGTCCCGCAGCACGCGAATTCCCCGGTAGATAAAGTACACTCCTCCGCCCATAAATGCCAATGCGACCAGCGAAACAAACACCATGGCCAGTTCATCCCTCTGGCGCGCCGCCAGCCAGAAATAAACCAGTAACCCCGGCGGAACCAAGATCAACAAAATTCCCAGTCCCAAATCGCCGTGGGCGGCGGGCCGGTTAAGCGTGTAAACGTGGGAGTGAGTTTGCATAAATTCTAGCCCGCCGCGTCAGCCAGGGACTTTCTGTTTTTTTGCATTTTTAGCCCGCCTCGTAAGCGAGGGACATCCCATCAGCCCGCCGCGTCAGCCAGGGACTCACTTTAGCAGCTTATGCGTAAATCCCCTGGGTTTGTTACTTGCGACAATATTTCACTGTATTTTTTGCGGGCCAAAGGTCATTTATCATTACGCAGGCATATCTAGCGATTACGGCCCTTCCCCAAACGTCCGCGTGTACCACTCGTCCGTGGCATAAGTCACCGGTTCCCCGGCAGCCAGGATTTTTCCCCCGCGCATCAGGATCAACTGCCGCAGTTCGGGGATAAGCTCTTCAAAATGGTGCGTCACCAGGATTAGCGTCACCCCCTGTTTGGTAAGTTGCCGAACCAAAGCCATAAAATGCCGCGCGGCCACATAATCCAGCCCCGTCGTTGGCTCGTCCAGGATCAAGGCCACCGGCCGGTGCACCAGCGCGCGGGCGAGCAAGACCCGGCGTAGTTCACCGGTGGAGAGCCATTCCAAGGGCTTAGTCGCCAATCGCCCCGCATCCAACCGCGCCAGGGCATCCAGCGCGGCTTGTTCCATTTCGGACGTGACGGCGTTCCAGCTAAAAAGCTCGCGCGCGGCAAAAAATCCGGTTATCACCGCCTGCGCGCCGGTTAACTGCGCGCTGCCATAGTCGTGTAAAAAGCGAAATTGCAAATCGGCCGAGACCAGGCCCAACTGCCGCCGCAGTTCAAAAACATCCCAGCGTTCACGGCCCAGCACGGTCACGGGGGGCGTGTCGCGGTCCTGCCACACGGGATAATCCTGAAACGTGAGCAGTCGTATCAGCGTGGACTTGCCGCAGCCGTTGGGACCCAGGATCGCCGTGTGCAGGCCTGGCTCAATCGCCAGCGACACGCTATCGAGGAGCGTGCAACGATTTTTGACAACAGTCGCGCGGTCGATGTGAACGAGGTTCATGGGGGGGATCCGAATACCATTCTTTTAGCAAGTGCCGAGAATATGCGGTTTTCAAATACCATTCCGCGCATTGAATCAATTGCTGGCGTGCGAGCAACGTGATTTTTAACTTATAGCTCATGAGCGCTTACTAATAAACCCCAATACGGCGAGCATCTCTTGGTCAGCCGTTGCTAGAACTTGTACGCGACCCGCAGCCACATCCGCTCGCCCTCTTTTAATATCGGTAATCGTGGCTAATCGCTCTTGTTGCTGTAACCAGGCTTGCCAAAGCGATTCCACATCACGTATTTCCCCGGTCCCGGCCAACTCGCGCGTGGCATGTTCATGAAATGCGTCAAGTTCAAATTTAGTGCGGATTACCATTGCCACGCCAGTGTTTGTTTGTGAATTAAATCTTAGGTCTAACATCTTGGAGAGGGCCAAGTATCGTCAAGTCAATTGCCTTTTGCAGGCTTGCAAATCGTTGAAAAACTGTGATTTTACTATTATTACCGCATTACCCGGATACACCGCCAGTCCTTTTTGGCGGAGAAGCATGCAACCCCCACAAATACGGAAAACTGAGCAACATACCCAACAGAAACCAATTAAATCCCAAAAACGCGGGTAGCAGATGCTGCCAGTCCGTATATCCCACGGCAAAATGGACAACGATCGCCGGTAAGTAGCCCGCGAAGCCCGCCACAAACATCGTAATCCAGAGCCAACGTTCGCGAAAGTTCCAACCCCATAGGACCGGCAGCAAAAATACCAGGCTAGAAGCCATGAGCATACTGCCAAACGTTGCCCGGTCATGCGCGACCAGCGGTAGTAAACGTGGGTTAGCTTCTGTGAGAGCTTCCGTTGTGGTCCGCATAAAATTCAAATCGGCATGCACAAACACGCTGGTGCAGCCGATGGTGGTAATCGTCACGCCCGCCACAAACAATGCCACTCCATGCAGGATTAGCAGCAACTGCCCCCACAAACTCCAATACCAGGTCCAGTCCGCGCGCAACGGAGAGGTATGCCGCGGCCAATATTCGCCCAAATGCGACCGCACCCCCAACAATAATAATTGCAACAGCACCACCGTGACAAAGGCATGAAACGGATCCAGATAACCAAACCCCAGAAAAGTAAAGAAAGTAAAGAAACCCAAAAATGCCGAGGCAAATACCGCGACCATCGCCCAATGATATCCCCGGCGAATGCCATACCAGGATAAACTGACATACAACAGGCCAATCGCAATCATGGTCCCGGCTAATGTCACCCGATCATGGGCCATGAACGCTAGCAGTCGGGGATTGATTTGGTTGATTTCGACTCGCGAAAGCCCGACAAAATCTTCATCATAAGGCAGCACCACGCGGGTTGCGGCTATTAATAATGCTAATAGACTTCCCAAGAGCATGCCCCAGCCCATGCAAGCGGTCCAAAACCAGGTGCTGTCCACCATGCGCAGCGAAGGATTATGATGCGCGTCGGAAGATTCCCGCGCAAACTTGCGTTCCAGGAGAGCCTGATTGCAGCGTTTGATAATGCCGGGTCCAGAGAAGATTAAACCGGTGTCTAGCAAGAGCAGGTTGGCTCCGGCAGCGGTTAGCTTTAGGGCATCTTCCGGTTCATGGGCTCCACCGCAGATAATTACCGCCGTGGCGGGTAATCGTGACCGCAAATACTTAACCCCCGCGGTGGTGTTAGCTAATAGAGGTAAACCTGTCATGACCTCACCCGTGGCGGACGTCTGGGAATTGTCCACCACAAAGCCCGCGATTCCCACGTCAAGTGCGGCCCGCAAGTACGGCATGGTATCGTCATTGATAAGTGTCGCGGGAAGCGCAAGCAAAACTGGCGGATGTCTGGTCTGGCTGCCAGCAGTGACTGCCTCGCTTGCTAGTAGAGCATCTGGCGGTTGGGCTACTGTTGCCGGCGTATTGAGAAAATCCCGCAGACAGCCAGTCCACGTGGTGATAGGGCAGGCTTGCTTGATCGCCAAATCGAGAATTTCCAACGCGAAAAATGCGATTTGGGAACGGTACGCTTGGTGGATACCGCTAGCTGCGCGGACAACCGCTGTGAGGGATGCCGCGGAAGTGGACTGAAAGCGTAGTAATATGGGGACCGGCAGTCGGGCTATTTCGGCGATTTTTAACTCCGCTAGCGGACCGAAAATTGGTCCCGCGTGTGGCGGATAGCGCAAGGTTTGCTCGGATTGTTCCAAATACACGGGAGGCGCATCAAGCCTGGCGGGTTCGTCTTGAACGGCGACTTCGATCAAGCCCACGCCAAATTGAGCGAGCGCGGGCCAGGCACTGCCGGTGGGATCGAGTCGATAACCGATCCCTAGCGGTGAAGCACAGCTAACGCCCGCGACATCCACTTGCAAGCGGGAATCGGCCCGCATGTGGCCTAAAATATCAATAATTTGCGGACCAAGCGGTAAGCGTGACAGTGTGCCCATCACACCGAGCGCAAGATCCCGGGCCAGTTTCGCGCGACAGCGAAAAAGCAACGGTTGTGATACGGTGCGGTAAAACCAGTCAGGCATAAGGGGGCCAAGAGTTTACATGAAACTATTGCATTTTACTGTCCGCTAGACCATTTATTAACTCGTTTTTCCGGCTTTAATGGAGATTCATGTGTTCGTAATAAGGGCCATCACGACTTGCCTTTTAATCTATTTATCGTGGCTTGATCCACCAGAATCCACATTTGTTGGATGGCGACTGCGTTGAGCTTTTTTAGGCGTGCTTTCTGGGGCAGTTTATGCTTGACATACTCCACGTTTAAACTTTCTAGATTTGACAAGCAAACCAGTTGCGCGCCGTTGGCCTGATCGCAAATGCTCCCTCTCCTTGAACCGTTAAAATTCCCTAATCAAACACAGCACAAACGCCACCGAAATCCCCGTGGTAAACTACAGGGCAATGTCCAGTGGGCGAATGTGCCGCCGTATCGACCAGGCTTCGAGACAATGCCTATGGCCCCTGTGCGGTCGAGCCATTGTTTGGTGTCAAAGTGAAGCTATTCAGTCCAGACTGACTTTTAATCCCATCGAATTCGATGGAATTAAACTGGGGATTATTGAGCTTTTCCCATAGGCCTAGGAATTCCAAGGTATTGCGATTTCTCAGCCAATTACGTATGAGATCGTCAGTTTCCGCCGCATCCTTAAACCGCGCAATATCGGTCAGACGGATGTAATCATGGTCGAGGACTTGTTTCACGCCCACGGGATGATTCAGAACGGTCAATTGATTAAACTTAGTCATAACGTATGTAAGGTTGATGAAGTAGGCAATTCGCCTGGCGATACTGTACTTTAATCCACCTGCTGGCCTAAAATCAAGCGCGGGTGCAGGTTATCAAACCGTTCGACATGTAAAATCGCGAACTGTTAAATACACTACCAAGGTTAGCCGCGACGCGCAGCGGAGCGCGGGAGTTGTCGTCGAGTTTCCCTCCGCGCTCGTATTCGACTCGAGGCTAACCAGGCCCGGTTATCGTCGCGTTGCGCTCCGCGCTCACCTTCGACTCGCGGTTAATCGGGTTTTATGCGCGATAATCGGTAACGAATGACCAGTTTTGAACTGGCTTCCCTTCCTTGACAGGGTTCTGTCGAACATAGCGGATGGCTGGCGGAACATCGGCCTCCTCCAGATATACTTTCCATGCGCCACGAGCAAAGCACTTGGGCACAGAACCACTTAATCGTCGTAAGTGTTTTTGGGGATGCAAATCTTCCTCTTCCAATTGGCGAGTCGCGCTCCCTTTTAATTGTATAACAATCTGCTCAATTTTGATAAGCGGATTACGCTGATGTCCATTTCTCCCGATAACGAGATGGGCATGATCGGGCAAAATGGCACACTCCCAAATTAACAGGCCGGACTGCCGCGCATAATTGCCAAATCCCCTGCCAACCGCGCGGGCTTGTAGGCCATTGAGCAGCACTGGTGGGTATTTGAGGGCTTTTTTAGCGGCTACTCTTAAGTGCTGATCGTGCTCAATTGCCGCAGTAGAGCGAACTTCGGTAGTTTTTGTGGCTTTTCCGTAACGAAACAATTCCCAAGCACCCACAAAATTTGACCAGGAGCCTCGCGGGTCATTGGGAAGCCAAAAGCCATACATACCGAAAATTACATGAAAGCCAACGATCATCGTATTAAAGAGGAATTATAAAGGGGATATTATTCCAATGCGGCGTGAAGGGATTAATACGTTGAATACGCGCTCCGCTGCGCGTCGCGGCTAAACGTCCTGTATCACGCTCCGCTGCGCGTCGCGGTTAAACCGTCTTACCCAGCGCCCCCGCGATCTTGCGGCAGGTGGCCATGACTTGCTCAAACTGCGCGATGTTTAGCGTCTGGTAGCCGTCACTTTTGGCGTTTTCCGGGTCGGGGTGGACCTCCAAAATGATGCCATCCGCGCCCGCCGCCACGCTGGCCGCCGTCATGGCGGGAACCAAGTACGTGTGCCCCGTCCCGTGGCTAGGATCGACCACCACCGGCAAGTGTGTCTTAGCCTGTAAATACGGCACCGTCGCCAGTGGCAGCGTGAACCGCGTGTGCGCCTCAAACGTGCGGATGCCGCGTTCGCACAGCATGACTTGGGTGTTTCCACCATTCAGAATGTATTCCGCCGCCAAGAGCAACTCCTCGATGGTTGCGCTGGGGCCGCGTTTGAGCAAAACCGGTGTGCGGGTGTCCCCCACCGCCTCAAGTAGGCGATAATTTTGCATGTTTCGCGCGCCGATTTGCAGCACGTCGGCATATTCGCAGACCAGCGGCACATCCTCGCTGGCAACCACCTCAGTGACAATTGCCAGGCCGGTCGCCTCCCGCGCGGCGGCCAACATTTGCAAACCCTCCTTTTTAAGCCCTTGAAAGCTATAGGGGCTGGTGCGGGGTTTAAATGCTCCGCCGCGCAATCCTTTGGCCCCGGCCGCTTTGACCGCTTTGGCCGTGGCCACGATTTGCTCGGTGCCTTCCACCGAGCAAGGCCCCGCGATCACGCCCACGGTCCCCCCCCCAATAACCAGGTCGCGCACCTTGACCACGGTTGGATCCTTCTTGACCTCGCGCGAGGCGATTTTATACGGGGCGAGGATGGGCATGACTTCGGCGACTCCGGTGCAAATTTCCAGCGATTCCTTATGGGTCTTGCGGTCATCGCCGACCACGGCCACGACGGTCCGTTCCGCCCCGATAATGACATGCGACTTGAGGCCCAGGTGCTCGACTTTGCTCACGATATGCTGGACTTCGGCGGGGCTGGCTTCTTTTTTCATGACGACAATCACGGCAATCTCCACGGAAAAGTGCGCGAGGGGGACAAATCAATAAAAAAACCCCGTGAGCGGCGGTTTGAGTGCCGGATCACGAGGTTGGGTTGGTAAGCTGAAAATGTTACAGCACCGCTCCCGCCCGGTGATCCGGGGGACTAAAGTAAAAGTACCAATAGCGGTAGCTAAAATAACGGTGTCGCATATTGGTATTATGACTGGGAATGCGGTTTTCGCAAGAGTTTTTGCTGGAATATCGCTAAAAACGTAAGCAGTGGCAAGCTTACGCCGCGCGGCGGTTCTTTTTGTTCTTGCGGCGTTCATGCCGCTGGCGATGACGATCGGCCGCTTGTTGCCAATCGGGTTTATGGACGCTAGACGCCGACGATTCTTGCTTTGGGTTGTCCCATTCTTCTTCCAGGGCTTCTTCCGCGGCGGCCAGTTCCTCTCGTTCGGGCCGTTCCCGCAACGCGGGAGTTAGTAAATCCGCCACGGTGGCGCTTTCGTCAAAGCCCTGCGTGTCGGCCAGGGTTTCTTCCACCAGGGATTCCTCGTCGTAACTTGGGGTGGGAAGCAGGACTTGAACAGGCACTGTGCCGCGCGGCACGGATTCTTCAGTATTGTTTGCGGAAGGGGCGGCTTGCGATTCACTGTCGGGCGGAGTGTTTTCCCACGACACATTGGAGGATCCTTGCAGGTTCTCTGACGCGGGGTTGATTTCCGCATCGCGCGGAGAATTGCGCGCCGTATAAAACGACGTATTCCAGGTATTTTCCCACCAAATCTGGGCCAGGTCCCATATTGCCCGGCCATAGTCCCGCCAGCGCAGCTTTGATCCGCCGATTTCACTCCAGGCATCCAGAGGATATTCATAAATGGACCAGTCCAGGCCTGGTTGGCCGCTTTTGGCAAATTGGCTAGCCAGGCGGCTGAGCAACTCCACATCAAAAATCCAACGGGATAGAAATGGCCGGTGCAGCGCCGTGCGCAGTTCGGGCGAGGCGCGGAACAGCTTGGCGCCGCACTGGGTGTCGGTAAAGCGCACACCGATCGTGGCCGAGGCCAGCCGGGCAAAAATCCGGCTCAGCCAGTGACGGTGAACTTCGCGCTTGATGCGATGCCCGGCCAACCGCAAGCGAACGCCAATGACTCCTTGCAGGTCGTCGCGCGTGGCCAGTAAATCGCGAAACGGCACGAGCGATTCGGGGACCGTGGCAAAGTCGGCATCTAAAAAGCCCACGAATTCGGGGGCGTTGGTTCCTTCGAGGAGCGCCAGCATGCCTTGGCGGACGGCTTCGGCCTTGCCGCTATTTTGATTTAAATGCAACACGCGCAACTGACGGGGAAACTCCCGAACCAACTCATCCAGCATTGTTCCAGTGGCGTCGGTGCTGCCATCATTGACAAACAAGAGTTCCAGTCCCGTGCGACGACTTAGGAACTGCCGAATGCGGCCCAGATCCAGCCGCAATGCCTCGTCATAACATGGAACAACCAGTACGGTTTTATGTTGTGGAGAAGCGGCAAAACCCGCGCGGCGTTCCCCGCGGGAAGTATTTTTAATGCTGGCCGACGAGGTGGATCGGCGAAGGGCCGTTCGCGGGAAACTCCCCTCAAAACGTCCGGTCGATTTGGCGAGTGGCATCGTGCGCTTCCCCCCATCATAGTGTAAAGTTGCTCGCTCTTGGCCGCGGCTGGCCTGGGCGAACTGATTCGATCGCGTTTCCCCTAAAGACCAACTTTTTTTGATTGGCCAGCGGATCGGTACTGGTGAGAAACTCCTGTTTCCCAATCAAAAACCCGCACAACCAGACCCAGCGATCGAATTTTGGGTAAATTCTGGCAGAGAGTTATAAATCTTCCCTGATTTGCCAGCAAGATGAGTTTTTAACCATAACCAACACCTTGGCCTGGCAAATTGGTTAAAATTTGGGGTAATTTTGGCACTGTGGGGACTGACTTTCCAAAGTTGGGCACGCTCGTTAAAATAAAATCTTGGTTTTGCTAGTAGATGCTGTCTTTCACTGGCTCATTGCCAGGCCCGGGATAACGAACTTTATCCCCGTAAGCAGTGTCAGAGGCTAGTAAACCTGGGTAAGGAGGGTATGCGAATGGTGAGCGGCGACACTGGAAATGTCGTGCCCCGTAAGGGGTTGCGGGTTCGACTCCCGTGCCCTCCGCTGGAAATGAGTCTGCTGATGTAAAAAACCCCGGTTATTGCCGGGGTTTTTTTATGAGGGAGGAACTTATGGCGAATTATTCAAAATTCAAAAAGTCTTATCAAGTTAAACCCCACTGTAAAGCTAGTCTTTTTACATTTTTTTTAGAAATAGTCGCGGAACTTTTAGCTGCCTGCGCGCGTATCTAGATGGGCATATCATTTTTCCTAAGGGATTATCATGCAAAAGACTCGCAATTGGCGGATGTTGGCCAGGCAGAGGTTGGGATTTGCCACAGTAGGTTGCGCCGTTTTTTTAATCCTCCTTTCATCCACGGTTTATGCCTTGTACAGCGTTAGTCCCACTGGCGATTGGCCCAAAAGCTGGCCCGCGGAGCTAGAGCCGCTGCGGGCCCAGGCCATGACTTATGTCGGCCCGGATGTCGAGAGCCACCATTACGCGATCCCTTTTGACAGCAGGGAAGCTTTTGAGGCCGCGTGGCAGCATTTGCTAAAAGTCAAAACCCCCAAAGCGCCAATTTTTTTGGTGCGGGGGCCGAACTTTTTTTTACCAGAGGGAAAAGTGAGTGGCGTCATTGTGCATTCACCGAATGCCGATGACACGGAACGACCCGGTTTTCCCCGGGAACCGATCAAAGGGGTAGAAAATCTTCGTATGCGGTGGATGAATACAACCTATATCGAACTGGTCGTGGACGGGAAAGTTGTGGATTTAAACCAGCTGCAACTGCCGGAGGAAGTCACGATTATTGACGAGCGGTTTAAGGAACAAGGGAAGGATAAGGGGAAGGAATAGACGCGGGCACGTTGCATTGTGGTTAGAAAATGACCGCTTCGTGAAACTGTATCCTACGACAACAAGGAAGTCGCCCAAACTTTACTCGCAAAAACTTTAACAAGTTCAAGAGGTATGTGGTAATATCATGTTTCGCTTGCAAAACTCGATATTCCTACTGGTTGTCCTCCTTTGCGGTTGTATGGAACCGCTGGCCACTTCAGACGGTAAATCCACAAACTTGGCTCGTGACCTTAAAGTAATGTGGGAAACAAAATCAATTGATGTGGGTAACGACCCAACACATGGCCCAAACCCACGGGCGTCTACAGATAATGCCATTGATGCGGCATCACGTGTTTTCAAGACCATCGAGCTTCGTGGAAAAACTCGTGAAGAAGTATTAGCCGCACTGGGAGATCCGATCGAGAATAGTAAAAGCAGCTACAATTTCCCGTTTTTTCCCACAGGAAGTGATACGATGGTGTTTCGTTTTGATAATGGGGCTAATGGTATTCAATTTAATGTCAAATTTGATATGCACAAAAAGGTTTCAGAGATCGAGGAACTGTGGATTGAGTAGTGATTCACTCAACCTGCCATACTCTCTTGGCAGTGATACCGGGGAATTCTTTATCTAGGGAACTCTTCGATCTTCTATTTGTAACTCTGTTGCACTAAAAGTTCGCAAAAGCTAAGTTGAGCCTAATCTGCAAATTTCCTGAAACCAGCGGCATTTGCCCGGGGTACTAACCGTTGCTCCGCATTGCTTTTATTTCGTGTGAGCACGGTTTCCCTCGTCATTTTACTTTTCGTTAGCTTTGCTCCCGCTCATTCGCATTCCGCTAATATTTTGCTACCCAAAATTTTGCTACGCCCATGTTTCGACCACATTGGATTGCCAGTCTGGCCCTGTTTGCCCAACTCTGCCTCGCGGGGGCGTGTTACAGTGATGAGCCGCCAGCGCCCGTTGGTGCTCGGGTAGAGGATTTTTCCCTGCCGCAGCCGCTCACCGGCGAGACCTGGACCCTGTCAGAGCATATGCGAAAGGCCAGCGAAGAGGCTCAAAATGCCAGCAAAGAGGCCCAGCAGGCTCGCGCGGTGGTGTTGGTCTTTAGCTCCACCAGTTGTCCCGTCTGCACGGCGTATGTCCCCCGACTAACAGAATTAATGAAAAAACATGTTAATGACCATGTGACCTGGGTGGCGATTGCCAGCCATCCCTCCGACAGCGCCCAGGACGTTGCCGCTTATGCACGGGAACGGGAATTACCGCTGCCGTTTCTCTTTGACGAGGGTTCCCGACTGGCCGCGCGCTTGCACATTGAGCGAGTCCCCACGGTGCTGGTGCTTGACGCCGGGCGGGATGTGCGCTATGCGGGGCGAATCGACGACCAATATGCCCCGGGCGTCCCCAAGGCGCAGGCGGGGACCGCCGAACTGGCGGAGGCTCTCTCCGCGGTGTTAACAGGCACAGAGGTCAAAACTCCGTATGCCGCGCCGGCGGGGTGTAAGCTGTCGCATCAAGCGACCGCGGCGACAAAGCAGGCGACGGTAGAGACGGGCACGGCAAATGGCCAAACTTCCGCTGCTTTGCCAGCCACTAACGCTAAAGCGGCGTCCACCCTGCGGGCCAGCATCACTTATCACCGCGATATTGCCCCCATCATGCAGTCTAAATGCCAGGAATGCCACCGCCCGGGAGAAGCCGGGCCATTTTCCCTGCTGACTTACAAACAAGCCAAAAATTGGTCGGGGATGATGGCCGAAGTGGTCGCGGATGACATCATGCCCCCCTGGCATGCGGATGCCCCGTTGGGCCACTTTAAGAATGATCGCCGGCTCTCTCCGGAGCAAAAGCAATTATTGCTTGCCTGGGTGGACCAGGGCTGTGTGGAAGGGGATCCGCGCGATGCGCCTCCCCCCGTGCAGTTTGTGTCAGGTTGGCGGCTGGGTCGCGAACCGGATGAAATCCTAAAAATGGAAAAAGAAGTCAAAGTCCCCGCGCATGGGCAAGTCCCTTATGAATACGTGCAGGTCGGACCGGAATTTCCCCAGGATCGTTGGGTGACGGGGATTGAGGTTCGTCCGCAACAAAGGCAGGTGGTGCATCACATCATTGCCTTTATTGTCCCCCCTGACGCCAATATCCTCAGCATTTTTGGCCCACAGTTTGGCCGCCATATGCTGGGGGCCTATGTTCCGGGGGACCAACCCATTGTGGCGGGACCCGGCCAAGCCCGAAAAATCCTCAAAGGGAGCAAGATCATTTTTGAGGTGCATTACACGCCCAATGGCAAGGCTGTGACGGACTGTTCTAGCGTGGGCCTGTGTTACACCGACGAGGCGCCGCGGGCGGAACTGTTTGGCCTGTCGGTGATGAACCCGACATTTCGCATCCCCCCGGGCGCGGACAATCACGAAGTCAAATCGCAATTTACATTTCCGCGTGAATCGACGTTGTTGTCGCTGACGCCGCATATGCATGTGCGGGGTAAATCCTTTCGCTATGAATTAGTTTTGGCCGATGGCAAGCGGGAAACACTGCTGAATGTGCCGCGTTATGACTTTAACTGGCAGGCCAGCTACGACCTGGCCCGCCCCGTGATCGTGCCAGCGGGGGCCACCTTGGAATGTACGGCCCATTATGATAACTCGGCCAAGAATCCGTTTAACCCCGACCCTAGCAAGACTGTCCGCTTTGGCAATATGACGACGGATGAAATGATGATTGGTTTTGCCGCGTATTATGAGAATCCCTAGAATGTTGTCGTAGTAATGGTTGCGATTTAGGCCATTTCGCCGCTGGGCAAAATTGCACTTATTTTTTGCCGCTCCACCGTATGCTTGGGCTGTACGGCCCAGCCGATTGCTACGCGTTGATAGACTCAATGTATTCATCACTCTCCGTGTTTTGAAACAGTCAACCGTAATTGGTTATGTTTTAGTGAAATTAGTTTACTTTGCCTTTTGGGGGGAAAAGATTCTGGGAATGGCTAATGTGAGCCGCGCGGTAAATTCTTGCTTGATGTCCTTGGATTTGCTAAGTTGGCGATGTTCGAAATCCCAGGGAGTGGCGCTGGCGCTCCTCCCGGATTTTGCCGACTGGTCATTTCAGATTGACGGGAGATCTCCCGCAACGGCGCATCCCTACCACGGGCTTACTTTACATTTAGGAATTCACTCATGATCTCGCTCCAATCCAGTTCCGACGCCAAGTATCTCAGTGTTAAATTGTCCGGCAAACTGCATGATGAAGATTACAAGCTGTTCACGCCATTTATTGACGATGCGGCCAAGAGCGGCAAAGTTCGTCTTTTGGTCGAGTTTCATGACTTTCAGGGATGGGATCTGCATGCCCTGTGGGACGACATAAAGTTTTCGACCACACACTGCACCAAACTCGAAAAGATCGCGCTTGTGGGGGATAAAACCTGGGAGAAATACATGGCCAGCGTGTGCAAGCCATTTACCATGGCCAAGATTCAGTACTTTGACGCCAGTCAACTTGCTCAAGCGCAAGCGTGGTTGGACGCGGAATAGGCCAACGCTAGGAAGGGTGTTGCCAGGATTTTCCATCATTTATGGTTCGCCTTTGTCATCCTACCGAATTTATCATGGCAACGACATTTCAGGGCATCAATCCAATCTTAGTCTGCGCGGACATTGTCGCCGAACATGACTGCTTGGTGCGGCAGTTTGGCTTGGCTCCCGGGGAATTGCACCGCGATCCCGCCGGCGCGGTCGTGCATGGCGAAGTTCGCGCCGGCCAGCAGGTCATTTGGCTGCACCAGCAAACCGCCGAGCATCAATTGGCGGCACCCGTGTCCGGCCTGCCGAACATCGGTGGATTGGTGGTCTTTGTCGCGGATGTGGATGCGCACTACGCGGCGGCGGTTGCTGCGGGCGCCACGGTGGATGGCCCGCCGGTTGATCAACCGTATGGCCAGCGGGAATACGGGGCTCGGGATGTGGCAGGGCACCGCTGGTGGTTCGCGCAGCGGCTAGGCTAGTATTTGCGGGATAAGAATATATCTCTGTTTTTTTATAAAAAAGCTTGTCGCGATAGCACCGGTACCGTTATGCTGTTGGCAAGTTTGAAAAGACATGTCCCGTGCATTTCTTCAGGAGCCAAAGCATGACACTTTACGCCGCTCGCAATCGCGCACTTAGTCAATGGCTGCAAAAAAACCCGCAGATCGCCGGAGTGGTCTTTATACTAATTGGCGGATTTTCGATTTGGACGGGCGTTCGGGCCTTGCAAACCGGCGAAGCAACCCTCAAATGGGGAATCGAACTCGAAGGTACCTCCGCCAGATTCGTTGGCGGATTTTGGGTTCTGCTGGGGGGCGGCCTCGCAATCTTGGGCTTGGTGTTACTCTTGGGCATTTGGAATTTTAGTTAAATAATGACCGCTTTGTGGCATGTTGGACTTGAAAAAGCGTCTGGTACAATCAGTGTCATGTTGCAAGTGTGTTAGCACTTGAAATTACTTCTGTCGTCCGTCTTCTATGGGGTAAAAGGCCATGTATAAGTCAAGTAGTACGTTACGGTCCAGTCTGTGTTATTTGGTGTTTTTATTGGCCGTTTTGGGCGGTAATGTCCCTATAAGCGCCGAAAAAGTCGATTTATCCGCCGACGATCTGCGGAAAATCGCCACGCACGTGGTCACGGGCGAGGTGCTAGCCATTTACGAGCGTGCGGTAACCACCCAGGACTGGAAATACACGCATTATGTGGCGGAAGTCCGAGTCAACCAGGTGGAAAAAGGAGAGGGCGTCAAAAACGATGAGTTAATCTATGTGCGGTATTGGCAACGACGCTGGAATAGCTCCGGCCCGCAGCCTCCATCGACCATCGGCCACCGAGGTTTGCCGCAGGAAAAGGACAAGCTGCGGTTTTACCTGGCCCAGAATGCCTACGATGGGTTTACCAATGACAACCAGGATGGGGGCTATAATGTCATTGGTGCCAATGGATTTGAGGAACTACCCGCGCCAGAAAAAAAGTAGGCCAACAGGCGAACCAATGCCCGGACATTTCCTACCCCAGGCCGATTGATGAAAAGTATTGTCATCTCCACGCTGGTGGTGGCGTTGGGAATGCTGCCTGACGCGCTGGGCCTGTTCGTCGCCCGGGCGGGTGATAGTCACCCCCCGCGTATCACCCAACCGATCTCCTTTGACACGCCCGCGGCGGATGAAGTCTGTTCCACGCTGCAAATCTTTCCCTCGGATAATCCCTGGCGGCACAAAATAGCCGATTGGCCCACTCATCCGCGGTCGGCGGCGATCGTGGCCGCGATTGGCCGGGAAAAGCCCCTGCGCTACAACACCGATATGGCTTTTGTGCTAGTCCCCGCCAACCAGCCGCGCGTGCCGGTCAAGCTGCTCGACTATCCGGAAGAGTCTGATCCCGGTCCTTATCCCGTGCCGGACAACGTGCCGATCGAAGGTTGGCCTGTATCTTATAGCCGTTCCGACGATCTCCGACACCTGACACTAGACGATGTGCAGCGGAACAAGACGGGCGAGGATGCCGACCGCCACGCGATCGTGGTTGATCCGGCGGCGGGCAAACTATTTGAGTTTTATAAATTGCAAAAAACCGATCAGGGATGGCAAGCCTCGTGCGCGGCGATCTTTGATCTTAAATCAAATCGCTTGCGCCCGGACGGTTGGACATCAACCGACGCCGCCGGGCTCCCCATTTTTCCCGCGATTGTCCGCTATGATGAACTCAAGCGGGGTGAAATCAACCATGCCCTGCGCGTCACGGTGCCGCGCACGCGGCGGGCGTATGTCTATCCCGCCACGCACTTTGCCAGTACGCTGATCGACGAAAAGCTCCCCCGCATGGGCGAGCGTCTGCGGTTACGCGCCGATTTTGAAGTGGCAAAGTTCTCGCCCGAAGTCCGCGTCATCTTGACCGCGCTAAAGACCTACGGCATGCTGGTGGCCGATAATGGAATCGAATGGGCGATTTCCTGTGCGCCGGATCCACGCATTCCCGAATTGCACGAAGAGTTGCGCAAAATCAAGGGAAGCGACTTTGAGGTGGTCGTGCCCCCGCCCGATTACCAGCCGCCGAAATAGCAGCGCGCGGGGGTGTGTCGCGCGCGGGAGACGACAGACGCGCGGTCATTCACTATGCATTAGTCAACAGAAAAACATAATTTCCCATCACACGATGTTATTGATTTGTTCTTTGGAGTCATTGGATTGCTGTCAAGAAAACAGGGCATTATCCGGGATCGCGACCATCATTATGACTATTTCTCTTGACAGGAAGCTCGTCGCTAACAGCATATTTTCGTCCACGCTGTGGTTGCATGCAAGTTTATCTTATGGCTATAATAATTTAAGTTAATTTGTCAGTGACAATGATCGATGTGGCGGGCCTAACATCTGCATCCATACACGCGGCTGACATAGCTTACTAGCCAGATTCTTCTTAAAACAATTGGCACACTCTGCCCTCGTAAAGGGTCGCCGCAAAGGGAAACATCGATGATCGAGCCCGCCTCTATGGCGCTGTTGTTGCTTTCTTGGCCTATTGCGCTCAATCTCTTGTCCATTATCAAGACCAAGTCAAAACGGACATTCTATACCATCTCGATTGGCTCGACGACCGGCATGGCGTTGGCCACGTTTTTTTATGGTCCCGTGACGGAACCGATTCGGATCAGCAACTGGGTTGTGTTTTCGCTGGATAAACCCTCTTGGCTGTTTATTATTCTCATCTATATGTGCTGGGCGATGACCTTGGTCTATTGCATGGGATACATCTCGGCCCAATTTTCCCAAAAGGCGGAAACGTTCCATCGCTTTATGAGCGCCACGCTGGGATTATCAATTGGCGCGGGAATGGCGGACAACTTTTTTACCTTGTTGGTTTTTTATTTTGCCGCCATACCCACGATTGTGCCCTTGATTTCGCTCCGGGATAACGAGGCTAGCCGGCAAGCGGCTCGTTTTTATGTCCTATCGACGCTATGGCCCATGTTATTGCTCGCGCTTCCCGCGATTGTTTTTAATTTTCCCTTGGATGTGCCTTTTGAGCAGATTCATATAACAAAATTCGGTTGGAGTCACGAGAGATCGGCCCTTGTGCTGGCGATGATCATCATCGGATTATCCAAAAATTGCATCGCGCCGTTTCACTTGTGGCTGCCGCGATCTTCGATCGCCCCCGCCCCGGTTACTGCGTTAATCCACTCCGTGGCCGCGGTGCAGGTGGCCAGCATCGCCCTGCTAAAAATTGCCAAACATGTCTATGGATTTGAACTGCTCAGCGATATGTGTAATCATTTTTGGGAAACGGGTTGGTTGCTCTATTTGTGCGGGGGAACGGCTATTTACACCGCGCTACGGGCCTGGAGAACCCCCAATTTGAAGGAACGGTTCTCCTTCTCCACGGTCGGGCAACTGTCGTACATCATTACGGCGATATTGATCGGCACGGAACATAGCGTCCAAGGAGCGATGCTCCATATCGTTACCCACTCTATCGCCAAATTAAATTTATTCTTTTGCGCGGGAGCGTATCTTACTTCGTTTGGATCAGTCCAAGCCCCGCGCGTGGCCGACGCCATACCCGGCCAGCGCTGGCTGGGTGTTACCGCGGTGATTTCCGGACTTTCCATCGCCGGGTTTCCCTTGCTAGCGGGTTATTACAGCAAAGACATCATGCTGCTCGAGGAAATCCATCGCCAGCATTATTCCGCAGCCGCATTCTTGCTGATTGGCAGCCTCTTGAACTTTGTCTATATCTTTCCATTAATCCGCGCGACACTTCGCAGGGCAACATCCACGACCCCCGCCCCCGGGCCTTTGCCGCTGCCCATGAAAATAGCGATTCTGTTATGCACGGGAATGGTGATCGCCCTGTCCGTCTTTGTCTACAGCGTGATGCGGTACACAGAAATCTGATTTGAAACCACCACGCCGCAAAAATGACGGACAGCCGCGTGGCCGCCAGAGTGATATTTGAATAAATTATACCCAGGTCCATTCATCACCCGTCCCGCCGCGGTTCTGGGGAGATCTCCGCGACGGAACAGATGACAAATGACCGTGCCACGCGAGCACGGATAACGATTATCGCCACTTAAACACGCGATAGATCCCCTCCCCCGCCCTGATTCGCTCCGGCAAGGTTGCCAGTCGATCCCGGTAGATGCTCAGCAGAACCGCCGTGGCAAAAAACGCCCCGCCGCCAATCATCATGTACACAGCGACATTTTGTAGATGTTCCGGCAGGCGGATCAACCCAATCAAACTCAGCAAATACACCAGCAGCGTCCCCGCACCGGCCAAAGTTGTTGCCTTGATTCGGCACAACACCCCACTGCCTAGCAATGCCAGTCCCAATGCCAGTACGCCCGCTTCGTGGACCACAACCCATCCTGGATTAGGCTGGCCGCCGCCAAACCGTTGATCGAGCAGTCCCCAGACCAAAGGAATGGTCGCCAGAAGACTGCCAAACACAAAGCCAAAGCTGGTGGCGCTGTCGGGTTTGTCCCGCTCTTGCCACCACCCCGCATAACTGGCCGAGACCAGCGCCACTCCGGTTAGTGTGGCAAACAATTCCACCCGCTGCAGGGTGGTTAACTCCAAAAGCGAATTCAGCACAACCATCGCCATGACCAGCGACAAACCCGATAGCAGTCCTAACACGCTTTTCCAGCCAGACTTCCGGGTCAAAAATGCCGCCACGGCAAGCGCCGCCACTTGCCCCGCGAGCAGGCCCAAGAGAGCTTTATCAACCCCCTGGCCCAGCAATTGATTCGCCGCCAAGAGCACTCCCCCCGCGCCCCCCAGGCAGGTCGCGATATTGCCGGTAATTTCGGTAAATGCTGGTTCGTTGTGATCCTCGTGGCCGGGTTCTAAGAACCATCGATGGACGGCAAGCATGACCAGCCCGCTCAGGGTTAAGGCCAGGATCGGCGCAAAAGTCGTCATACCGCACAACAACAGTAACTGCCAGGTAGCGGCGCAGATCGATAAACTTGCCATGAACGCGGCCAGATTGCGGGGTTGTCCAACAGCGGCTCGGGAATAAAGCACGGCCGAAATCGCAAAAAACAGGCTCCAGCCGACATTGGCCCAGGCACCGGGAAGCGAATTATGGTTGACAGTCCGGCCAACTACCTCCAGGCAAGCCAAACCGAATAACGTGACCAGCGCGCACAGGGCGGCGTTGCGCCAGCAGGCATGTTCCATGGCATACACGCTGCGCCGTCCCACCAGCAGCATAACGGCGGGAATGCCCAAGAGAGCCGTCAAATTAATGGCGTTGTAATTCGCACCCAGCAAGGGTAACGCCACGGAACCACACAGCAACGCGGCAAAGCCAGTCAGATATTGGTAGCTTTGGGCTTTGGTCCAGTCATCGCGCAGGACCGCCAGTCTGGCATTTAGCAAGCAGCCCGCGGCGGCAGCCGCCATCCCCCCCGCCAACAACCAGCTTGGCGTATACACCCAGGCAACCGGCAAAACCAAAATAGCGCGTGTGTATAAAAACATTCCCGCCAGCACCGGCAACGCACACAAAATGCCGCTGACTGTGAGCAATTTTTCCTGGGCGGGGTTCATATAGCCGCGTGGCAGTGAATCCTGTTCGGCGGAAAATTTGCGCCAGACCGTCACTCCATAGCCCAGGATGAGGCCGGTCACCGCCAGCATCAGGGCCCAGGCGTCCTCGCGCCAGGGAATATTGAGCAGATCCAGCAGGATAAATTCGCTCCACAGCAGTGTCAGGGCCGCCATGGCAAAGTATCCTCCTTTGCGATCCACTACCAACTGCGAATAGACATAGCAATAGCAAGCCGCCAAGACCAGGACCAGGGACCAGCCCTTGACGGCAACATCGCGCAGAATCGTTGGTTCCGCGAACCACTGCAATTCGCTCAGGTACGGATCATAAAATCTGGCGGCCAGACGCCCCGCCAAAAGAATCATCAAACCCAGGTACATCACCACATGGCCAGCTTGCAAAAATGCCCGGCCAAACCGATCGCGGCTAAAGGGGCCGTCGTTTGCTGGAAAAATACGTTCCAGATGGATGCACACCCCCCCCACAATCACGCATAACGCGGCCGGGGCCAGAACTTCCCAAAAGCGATCCACCCGCGCATCGGCAAGAAACAGCAAGCCCGTCATGGTCACTCCCGCGACCAGGGCATACACAAACAGGGAATCACGTAAAAACCGGGCCACCAGGGCATAGATGACACAGCAAACCAGCGCCGGTATCCAAAGTTGGCCCCCATTCGCCAGTGAGATCAATCCCTGCGCGTCATAAAACCACAAATTCAGCGGCAGCAGCAGACAAGCCAGCAAGGTGATGCCCCGCCCCGCCAAGGCATGACGGGTAAACCTTACCAGACTCACCCCCCCCGCCAGGATCGCCAGATTGCCCACGCCCAAGCAGACCGCGGCGACCCATGGATTATCAAAGAGTCCCTGCGACCACAGCCAAAGGACAAATCCCAGGGTTAACATCCCTCCGCCGCAGGCCATCAAGATTTGCAAGCTGTGCGGATTTAAGAGTGTTTCGATGATTTTCACACCCGCCCCCGCCGAGCGGTCTGGCGGCAGGGGAGGCGGTAGTGATTGTGGCGGTTGAGTGGGTGGCGATGGTTGTCCCAGCGGCGGTATCGGTTGCACGGCAGTTCCCCCCAGATAGAACTTTTAATTTGAAACGCTCGACAGTGAGCGATCCCACGTCTTCCACCTCTTTGCAAGATCGATGCCGAAATCACCTAGTTGCTGCAAGCTGTTACGCGGTAATGCTTTAAGGAAGCAAGCTATTTTGCTATCGTCATCCGGGGAATGCAATGTACATTTTATGTATACAAATAATGTATTTCGTGTCAGAAAATGAACGTGGGCTGTAAAATCCATGGCTAGTTTTACTTCAGCAGAGCGACATTCCCTGGCCACATTTGCCCGGATGGCCTACACCAATCCTTTTTTGGCCGAACGGATCAAGTTAGAACATGCCGTTTTGGGCGATCAATACGTTCCCGAGCAGATCATCGCCTGGAGCAAGCGCGCTGATCAAGGTGATCGTGATCGATTGAATGTGGAGCGGTTGACCACGCTGGCGACGATGTTGGTAAATAGCTTTTGCGAACGCTTGTCCCCGGAGTCAACCGTGGATGGCTCGCTTTTGGAAAATTACTGGGACACGGCCACATATGTGTTGTATTATCGGCACATGGCCCAGTTGGAACGTTCCGCGCTGGTGGATCCGGGGCGCTCGCTTGTAAAAATTTGGAGGACGTTTTGCGAAGACATGCACATCTTTGCCGTTCCTTTGCGCGAACGTCAATTTCCCCTGCCGAGCGCGGAACACCTGTTTGCGTGTCTCTTTCAGTTGCGGCGGGCATTTTTGCAAATATATGATCATATTTTGGGAGATTCCCAACCCGCGACGCGGTTACGCGCCATGGTCTGGCAGTCGATCTTTACCCATGATATGCGCCGTTATCGCAAGACGGTTTACCGGCATTTGGGTGAATTGCCCACGCTTATCACCGGACCGACCGGCACGGGCAAGGAACTGGTCGCGCGGGCGATTGGCTTATCGCAGTATGTTCCCTTTGATCCCCAAAGTGAAAAATTTGGCTGCCTGGGGGATGTGGCGTTTTATCCCCTCAATTTGTCCGCGCTTTCTCCCACGTTGATCGAGTCGGAATTGTTTGGGCACCGGCGGGGGGCATACACCGGAGCAGCGACCGATCGCGTCGGTTGGCTGGAGGCGTGCAAACCGGCGGGGGCCGTCTTTTTGGATGAAATCGGCGAGTTGGACGCGGCCCTGCAGGTAAAGCTGTTGCGGGTCGCGCAGCAACGGACGTTTTCGCGTCTAGGCGAGACCGACCAGCGTCACTTTACGGGCAAATTGATCGCGGCGACTAATCGCAATTTGCAAGCCGAATTGGCGGCGGGACGCTTTCGGGAGGATTTGTATTACCGCTTGTGTGCGGATCGGATCACCACGCCATCCCTTTGCGAGCAGTTGCGCGACCGGCCAACAGAGCTGCGAGAACTAGTAACGCATGTTTCACGGCGTATCGCGGGTGACGAAGCCGAGGAATTTGCCGATGAAGTTGTAGCGTGGATCGAAGAACATTTAGGGCCAAATTATCCCTGGCGGGGAAATATTCGCGAATTAGAGCAGTGCGTGCGGAATCTTTTGGTTCGGCGGGAATATTTGCCACTGGATGGCGAATGTATCACCAACCCGCCCGTCAGCGCCGCAAACGCCAGTGATCCGCCACTGACGATGCCCCCGCAACCCGCTTGGATTATGGCCGCCTGGAAAAATGAACTGACCGCCGACGAATTGCTGCGGCAGTATTGCACCTGGGTCTACGCGCAAACTAGCAGTTACGAACGTAGCGCCGAGCGTTTGGGCCTGGATCGCCGCACGATCAAATCCAAGGTTGACCCGGAACTATTGCGGGGCTATCAGGCGGGGAAGTCATCAAGCTAAGCCGTAATCTAGCGACATACAGCTAGTGGCTAGTGCTTTATCAAAGATAAAGATTCGAGTTAGGCCAATCAGCCGCTGGGCGCTAGCCCACGGTTTTTGCCTTACCAAGGCGCGATTTAGATAGCACTAAGGTACATCGCCTTGCACGGCCATGAAACCTCGCCAATCGTGGCTTATTAAACGAAGCAACGAAGCCGCCACGGGTAGATTCGGCAACGGAGTTGCCTCGTGCATTTTTATAAAACCAAGAACTAGTCTTCTCCCACCTACCCCCCCTGCTCCGCTTTTTCAGCGCATTTGACGCAATGGGTGCAGTAAGGAATTGCGTCCAAACGCATTTTGGGGATTTTGCAACCGCATTCCTCGCATTCGCCATAAGTGCCGTCCTGAATCCGTTCCAGGGCGTGTTCAATGGAATCCAAGGTCAGCTCGTCGTTTTCTAATAAACTAAGGCTGAATTCCTGGTCAAAATTCTCGCTCCCAATGTCGGCCATGTGGATCGGCATGCGAGCCAGATCGCTCCCCGCGTCGCCGTGCCCTTTTTTTAACGCTGTATCCGTCAAATGCCGCACATCTCCTAGCAGTCGTGCACGCAAAGCCAGTAACGTTTGCTTGTAAACCTTGGATTCGGTTTTTTTCATAAGGGGCGGCTCCGTCGGGGGGGAGTGACTCTCGGGGAAGGGATAGCCGGATCGGTACAGACTTATTATTCTAAATATGCAAATTTTGACTGTCAAACCACCCCCCTAGCCCTCCCGTTAACTTAAAATTCCGCCCAAATCCCCCACCTCCCTCCAAAAAGCGGCTCCCGGCACGGTAAACTAAAATTTCCTCTGTGGGCGGACGCGGCCTTTTCCCGACGGGAGATACGACCGCAAGGGTTGGTTTTTCCTGATTTTTATTCTTGGCAATAGAACCTATGAACGCCGACCGGGCCTTTCAACGCTGTATCTCGCCGGCCTGCGCCGCCACTTATAGCGTGGACGAGGTCCGCGTCGCCTGCCGTTGTGGCAATTTGCTGGACGTGGCGTACGACTGGGACCGCCTTCCCCTGCCAAAGTCGCTGGCCCACTTTGAAAAATTTTGGTCCCAGCGGCAAAATCCCCTGGCCCTTTCGGGCGTATGGCGCTTTCGCGAATTGTTTCCTTTTGCCCCGGATGAAAAAATTGTCACCATTGGCGAGGGGCAGACCCACTTGGCGAAAAGTGCCGGTGTCGCCCGGTACGTTGGCTCGACTGGGGGAGAAGTCTACCTGCAATACGAGGGGATGAATCCCAGTGGTAGCTTTAAGGATAACGGCATGTCGGCGGCGTTTACGCACGCCCATATGATCGGAGCGCAACGGGCGGCGTGCGCTAGTACGGGAAACACGAGTGCCAGCCTGGCGTTGTACTGTGCCGTAACAAAGCTTATGAAAGCTGTGATCTTTATCGGGTCAGGCAAGATTAGCTATGGCAAGCTGTCCCAGGCGCTCGATTACGGGGCTCTTACCGTACAGATCGCCGGTGATTTTGACGACGCGATGTCGCGTGTCAAACAAGTGAGCCAAGAGTTGGGAATATATCTGGTAAATAGCGTGAATCCCTTTCGGCTCGAGGGGCAAAAGTCGATCATGTTTCGCGTGCTCGAGGGGCTGGGCTGGCAAGTGCCGGACTGGATCGTGGTCCCCGGGGGCAACCTGGGCAATAGCAGCGCGTTTGGCAAGGCCTTTGTGGAGCTGCACCAGTTGGGCTTGATCGACCGGCTGCCGCGGCTGGCGGTGATCAATGCCGCCGGGGCGAATACGTTGCATGTGCTATATAACCAGCGGGGTGTGCGGTGGGGAGGGGGCACGGCGGACTACAATCCCATTTGCAAATACTATGACGAGATGGACGCGGGAAACCTGCGGGCGGACACCATTGCTAGCGCGATTGAGATTAATCGTCCAGTCAACTTAAACAAGTGCCTACGCGCGCTGGAGGCGTGCAACGGCGTGGTGCGCGAAGTGACCGAGCAAGAGATTGTCGATGCCAAGGCACAGGTCGGCGCGGGGGGCTTTGGCTGTGAACCGGCCAGCGCGGCCAGCGTGGCGGGGCTAAAAAACCTGATCGCCGAGGGGGTCATCGGCCCTGACGAACGGGCGGTTTGCATCCTCACGGGGCATCAGCTCAAGGATCCGACAATCACCGTGGGTTACCACACGACCGACCAAGAGCAATTTAACAAAGTCCTGGGAACCCGCGGTGTCAAACGGGCGGCCTACGCCAATCGGGCGGTGGCGGTGAATAACGATCTGAATGAAATTATCCAGGCGATCGAGCTGTATAGTTAGGAGGGGGGGAAACTTTCAGGTGGTCCATGAGTCCGATCGTGCGTTATATGATTTTGTGTGAGGATTATTCACCAGATGCTTTCACGCCATTAAAGATTAACATTCATGGCCTGTTAGCCCAGTTGCGTTTTGCTTCCGATCAGGAATTCCCATTGTTGTATCCAGAATTGTGCGTCGTTTTGATTTTAACGTCTTGTCGAGGGACAGGCGAAGTCGAAATTCGCTGCATTGAGGAAAGTTCACAAAGGCTGCTATTCTCAACTCCCTTTCGCACGATTGTCTTTGGTAACGATCCATTGGAGTTGCGAAGTTTTTGTTTCCGCATTCAAAATTGCCCGATTCCTGGCAGGGGACACATGTTGATTCAATTCTCCTATAATAAGCATGTGGTGTCGGAATGTCCTCTAATAATTAGGTGAATTATGAATACTAGCGACTCCAGGAATGAAGGTATTCGCGACCTGGGGATTTTCACCGTCCAGGCAATTCCCGGACCGGGAATTATGTTTCCTACTAAGCAGGATAACAGCGGGAATGCCGTAACTGAGCCAAGCCAAATTGTTGGCGATAAATCAGCGCCTGTAAAACCTGAGAATGAAAGCCAAATGGATAAATCGAGCTAATGGGAAAAATATCTGTCATTGCCTATCAGGGCACCGCCAGGTGGATGGACCAGCGGCTTATAGCTTGGTAGCCGTCAGTCGTGGCGATCAACCGGGCAGAGTACGCCAATCGGGCGGGCTTTGCCAACCGGGCTGTGGCGGTGAGTAACCATTTGAATAAGATTATTCAGGCGATCGAGTTGTAGAGTTAAGCGGGGAGTTCAAGCTTATAAGAGATACAAATTGTGCCTTCCGCGTAGCGGTTCAGCAACCTAGCCGTGGGCGTAAGCCCACGGTGGGATTTCAGATACATTCAAAGCCGCGTAGCGGCGATGTCAATTTGAGTTCTCGTATGGCAGGTACATATTCTAATCTACTTTTTCATTTAGTTTTTAGCACCGAACAACGTTATCCGGTTATCAGGAAGAATAATTATTGCTTTTGAAGAAACACGAAATGGATTACGATGAGCGTTACTTGTGGGATTGACTTCGCCGCTGCGCGGCTCTGCAATGCGCATTGAGCAACCCGTGGGCTTACGCCTAAGGCTATGATCCAGCGCCGCTACGCGGCTAAGGGGCGTGCGGTCATTTCTGGATCGCCGTTTCCCCTGCCTCTCGCCTTGATCTAACTTACTACTTACCATAACCCCACCATCCCCCCTATGCCCCTCTCCCTTGCCATTCATGGCGCCGCAGGCCGGATGGGCCAGCGCCTGATCGCGCTCGCCGCCGCCGATCCCGCGCTCGCCATCACCGCCGCGCTCGAGTCCCCCGCCTCTTCCCGCCTGGGCCAGGATGCCGGTTCCGTAGCCGGGATAGAGCCGCTCGGCGTGCCGCTAACCGCCGCCTGGGCCACCCCCCCCGCGGTCGTGATCGATTTTTCCGTCCCTGCGGCGGGTATGGCCATCGCCCGCGTGTGTGCCACCGCGGGGGTGCCGCTGGTACTCGCCACGACCGGCTTGGAACCCGCCGAACAGGCCGAAATTCGCCAGATCGCCACGCGCATCCCGCTCCTCTGGTCCCCCAGCATGAGCTTGACAGTCAATCTGACGATGAAGCTGGTCGAACTGGCCGCACGGGCCTTGGCCGATCATCCCACGGGGGCCGATGTGGAAATCCTCGAACGGCACCATCGCATGAAGGAAGACGCCCCCAGCGGGACCGCGCTCAAATTTGGCCAGATCGTCGCCGCCGCCATGGGCCAGACCGCGCACGTCCATGGACGCGAGGGTCGCCCCGGCAAACGACCGCATGGCGAGATTGGTTATCACGCCATTCGCACGGGGGACAATCCCGGGGAACACACGATTATCTTTGGCCTGTTGGGCGAGACGCTGGAACTGACCGTCCGGGCCAGCAACCGCGACTGCTACGCGTCGGGCGCGCTGGCCGCGGCCAAGTTTCTGGCCGGGAAACCACCGGGGCTGTACGGGATGCAGGACGTGCTGGGACTGTGAGGCAATTAAGAATTAAAAATTAAGAATTAAGAATTACGAATGCAGACTCGCAGGGCGGAACGTGCTCCGCCGTAGGACTGGACTGGCAAGGTGTATTTGGAAGAGTGGAGTTTGGTTAGCAGACGCGTAGCACAAAGCCGCCGATGGCATCGGCGGTCTGCGGGAGGCGAGAGGGGAGACGCGGGTGGCGGAATTCAGCTCCAGCTCCGGAGGAGCGTAATCTTTATAGCAACCGACCACACACCACAGATTCCTTACTTAATTTTTAATTATTCATTTTTTATTGACATGTCCGCCAGGAATCGGCCAGCCCAATCCCGCGGATATTTCGATTACAATAGGTTCATGCGCGGTTTCGGTGTTTCTTTATTGCTGGGAACCATTTCCTTGACAGACAGTGGGATATGTTTAATGTCATTTATTGTGTGGCGTTGGCGTGCGGACCAGTGGTCCGTTGGAATGGAACGGACAGGAGCAATCGCCGAGCTGCGCGAATACTTCATGCAGGCGGAGCAATTGTGGGTCTGATAAAATCAATAGGGCAGAAAACTCCTGTGTGGCAAAATCTAAAAATCTGGCGTGATAATTCCGTTTTGCGGACAGGGCTCTCCTTTTTCAGGCGGTACAGTCTTTTCGTTTACTGTGTGTTAGCGTTCATCGCGAGCTTGTTTTCGGTCACGCCCTCACACGCCGTGCAAGCACGATTGCTGTACAAACTGACCGCGCCCGACGCGCAGCCAGGGGCGCGGTTTGGGGATTCGCTGAGCATCGTGGATGGCGATATCCTGGTAAGCGCGCCAGCGCACGTGGCGTTTCCTTTCGACGCGTTGGGAAAAGCGTATTTATTCGATGGCCAGAACGGCCAACCCAAATTCGATTTCATTAACCCAATGCCGATCGATCAGGATCGATACGCGGCAGCCATTACGGGAGGGGATGGAAAAATATTTATTTCCCAGGTTGGACAACAGGAAAGCGTGTATGTTTACAGCACGGCCACTGGCGCGCAATTGGGGCGAATCAACAATCCAGAAAATGAAAGCATTGGCTTTGCAAATAGTCTGGCCTACGGCGCGGGGGATTTGCTAGTCGGCGCGCCAAGTTACAGTGGTATACCATTTGTTGCCAATGCGATTGGACAAGCATATTTGTATAACACGGCAACAAATACTGCTAGTTATACTCTACCCAATCCCGAACCAAACGATGGAGATTTATTTAGTTTTGGCAAGTCAGTTTCCATTACAGACAAATTTGTATCTATTGGTGCGTTAAGCGATGATCTGCCTGGATCACCCATATTTACGAATCCAGGTAGAATTTGGCTTTTTGATCGCCATACAGCATCACTAGTGAAAAGCATTGAAAATCCAAATCCTGAATCAATTTATTTTGATTGGTTTGGATTTAGCCTAGATGCGAACGAATCAGTGGTATTGACGGGTGCCAGGAAAGATGGGACCAGTGGAGTCGATGGCTCGGGAACGGCTTATGTTTTTAATGCTCAAAATGGTGCATTACTCCACACACTTTTCAGCCCACAACCTGAGGACAACGGCGAATTTGGCCGTTCCGTCGCCCTTACGCCCAGCGGCGATATCTTAGTAGGGGCTTGGGGTACATCAGTCTCTGGCATTGTGAATGCGGGACACGCTTATCTCTTCGATGGACAAACAGGGCAACTACTCCTTGACATACCCAACCCGGAACCCACCGAGAGCGCGCAATTCGGCTGGTCGGTGGAAGCCTACGACAATCGGTTGGTCATTGGCGCAAGGTTCGCCGATAGTAACGGTATGCCAGCCACTGGTGCGGTTTATGTGTACGAAATCGTCCCCGAACCGAGTGTTTACTGGGGTTTAACTTTCATGAGTATTTTGTTTTTTTGGTTTTTTAAGAAAACAAACAATCGTATTTGTTTTTTTGGATTATGTAAGCTTCAAATAACACTTCGACCACTGACACATTTCAAGGGAGTGAAGCATGAGTATTTTTCGTCGTTTGCGACGGGGTGGCACAGTCCAAGATACACTTTTTAACCAGTCTTTATCCCCACCTTGTCGGTTCCATTTCCTTGTGCTCGATTGCATCCCTTATTAACAACCGAGGGTACCACTGGCATTTTGCCAGTGTGATGGTTAAGTGCTTGGCAATTTTTAAGTGTATGGATACGAAGCGGAAAATATTTCCTCAATTAGGTCCTTTTTTGTTTGAACAGCTACAATACTCCACCGCTACGCGGTTCATTCGTCTGGTGATTTCTTGTCCCGTGGGCTTGCGCCCACGGCTACGATCCTGAGCCGCTACGCGGCTGATGCCTTTTATTATTGACGTCCCCACTCCCTCATGGCCAAATGTGACGAAGGGTATCTCTGCGATGTTTGCGGCCAGGATGTGGCCGAGTTGACCGACAGCGATCTGTACTTGCGGTATGTGATCGGACTGCTCGATCCCGAGGTCCTGCACACCACGCGGGAGCGGCATATTCGCTGTAATCCAGCGCTCGCGCAATTCATCACGGCGGACGATTTTTTGCCGCCAGTCGTGGTAACGGGGCAGTTTGATAAGCGGCAGCTCGACGCGGCGTATGTCCGGGTGCAAGAGACCCTGGTCACTCGCGGTTATTTGCGTTTGCGGGAATTGGCGGGGTTGGAGTTGCCGATAATCGATTATCCGTTGCCGGAGGTTCGGTATAAGACACGGTAATTGAAGTTGCGTAATCTCAATAGTCGGATACAGAATTCTGGCGAATTCCGCTACTTCATTACGCTTTCTTCCGCCGCCAAGGCCGCTTTTCGCCCCGCCGCCACATCCACCCGGCTGGCAATGGCCCAACCGATCAATAGCAAAAATAGCAAGCTTAGAATTGCGGGGCGGTATTCGCCGGTAACGTAGAACACCGCGGCAAACAGCCCCGGTCCCAGGAACGCCGCCGCTTTGCTGGAAAGGCTCATAAAGCCGAAAAATTCGGCCGCGCGCTGCCGGGGTGTCAGCAGGCCCATGATGCCGCGGCTCACCGCCTGGGTCCCCCCCATGATAAACGCCAGCGCCACGCCCATGATCCAAAAGTGTGATTTTTCCCGCACAAACCAAGCCCCGGCGATGAGCAACGCCCAGAGCGCCAGGCAAAGCATGAGCGTGCGCCAGGGACTGACGCGATCCGCCAGCCAGCCAAAGAGGATCGCCCCGGGGACCGCCAAAAATTGTATCAACAGGACCAATTGGATCAGTTCCACCGCGGTAAAGCCCAGGTCCGCTTTGGCGAATAGGCTGGCCTGGGAAATGACCGCTTGGATAGCGTCGTTATAAAAGAGATACCCCGCCAAAAAAATCGCCAAGATGCGAAACTGCGATAGATTGCGCAGGGTGTGCATGACCTGGCCCACCGCCTGTCGCACGGCCGCGCGCCAGGGGAGCGGATCGGATTTTGTGGTTGCGGAATCCCGTAGCCAGATCATGGCGGGAATGGTAAACACGCTCCACCAGATCCCGAGCAGCACAATCCCCGCGCGCAACGGCCAGGGATCGGGATTTTTGACCGGATCATAGCCGCCATAGTAAATAATGAGCATGGCGATCAACAGCACCAACCCGCCGCCGACATAACCACAGACAAAGCCCCAGCCGGAAACGCGGTTCATGGCCTCAGCGGGGGCGATTTCCGGCAAAAAAGCGGAATAAAATCCATAAGCCAATTCAAAACAAAAGACCAGGACCACGTAACAGGCCCAAATGGCCAGGGGAGATTCGAGCGGGATCACGCCCAGCAGGATGGCGGCGGCGGACCCCAGGAGCGTGGTCTCCGCCAACCAGCGCGATTTGCTGGCGTGCGCGTCGGCCAAAGCCCCGGCAATGGGTGAGGCGACCGCCGCAAAAAGCGTGGCCAACCCCAAACCCAGGGGGTACATGACGCCGCTCAGGTTGCCCCAGGTCGCGGCGGGAAAGACATGCTGGCTCAGGTAGAGCGCGATCAGGGTGATATTGATCGTGGAAAACGCGCTATTGGCCCAATCGCAAAGCGCCCAAGCGATGAGGGGGCGGGGGGAGGAGAATCCGGTCGCAAGCTTGCTCGACGATGATTCCATTAGGGTGGATGCCTGCAAGCTTACTAATCGCAACACTGACCGCATTTAATCTAAGTGCGTTCCGCGCGCAGTTTCAAGAGCGTCAAGAATTCAGCCAATTCTACCAACCCTTCGGCCTCCTCACGTTCCGCAACTGATAAAGTTTCACCGGAATCTTGTCGAAACTAATAGGGTTTGTAAACGTGCATTTACCCCTAAGGGTAAGCGAAAGCGATCCAATTCTCCAGGAAGTTCAAATTGGATATTAAGTGTCATAGAGCACGCTGAGAAAATTCCATTCTAACTAAGGTCGAGTCACGACTGGCAACTCCGGCAGATGCGACGGCAATTCTGCTTGAAGTGGATTAGCACTAAAGTCGCTTACGCTTTTTTCCACCAACTCCCCCTCCGCCGCCATTTCCCGGATTTCCTCGGTAATTTTCATGCTGCAATATTTCGGCCCGCACATACTGCAAAAGTGGGCCGATTTAAATGTTTCTTGCGGAAGGGTCTCGTCATGCATCCGCCGGGCGGTTTCGGGGTCGAGCGACAGGCGAAATTGCTCGTTCCAGTCAAAACTAAACCGCGCGCGGGAGAGTGCGTCGTCCCGGTCGCGGGCGCCTTTGCGGTGGCGGGCTAAGTCCGCCGCGTGCGCGGCGATTTTGTACGCAATCACCCCTTGCCGCACGTCGTCCTTGTTCGGCAGGCCCAGGTGTTCCTTGGGCGTGACATAACAGAGCATGGCTGCGCCGCTCCAACCGGCCAGGGCGGCCCCGATGGCACTGGTGATATGGTCATAGCCGGGGGCGATATCGGTGACTAACGGCCCCAGCACATAGAACGGCGCTTCGTGGCACCAGTCCATTTGGCGTTTGATGTTAAAGTCGATATGGTCCATCGGCAGGTGGCCAGGGCCTTCGCACATGACCTGGGTGCCGTTTTTCCACCCGCGTAGGGTCAGCTCGCCCATGACTTTTAGCTCGGCAAATTGGGCCTCGTCGCTGGCATCGGCGATCGATCCCGGGCGTAGCCCGTCGCCGAGGCTCCAGGTGACGTCATAGGCCCGCATGATGTCGCATAAGTCGTCAAAATGGGTATAGAGAGGGTTTTGCTGGCGGTGGGCCATCATCCATTTGGCAATGAGCGATCCACCACGGCTGACAATGCCGGTGACGCGGCTGGTGGTCAGGTGCAAATGCTCCAGCAGTAACCCGCAATGGACCGTCATATAGTCCACGCCCTGTTTGGCCTGATGTTCCACCATGTCCAAAAAGTGCTGCGGCTTCATCTCCTCAATCTCGCCCCCCAATTCTTCCAGCATCTGATAGATGGGGACCGTGCCAATGGGGACGGGAGAGGCCTCAATAATAGCGGTCCGGATGGGGTCGATCCCCTTGCCGGTGCTCAGATCCATGACGGTGTCAGCGCCAAAGTGGATCGAAGTGTGTAGCTTGAGCAGTTCCTCGGCCAGATTGCTGGTGACGGCCGAGTTGCCGATATTCGCATTAATTTTGCACTTGGTGGCAACGCCGATCCCCATTGGCTCGAGCGATTTGGCCAAGTGGACTTTATTCGCGGGGATCACCAGACGGCCTCGGGCAACTTCGCTCCGGATCAATTCCGGCTCGAGGTGTTCGCGCCGGGCAACATATTCCATCTCCGGAGTGATGACTCCGGCTTGCGCTTGTAAAATTTGGGTCATTAGTCCATCGTCCTTGGAAATGCGTGCACAAACGACAGTGCGGGAGGTATGAAATAGCGTCTAAGTTGGGGGATTGATCCCGCGATTCGACGTCAAAACGCCCCAATAATGGAGTCGCAGGCTCCCCGGATTCCCCCCTGTTTAATCACTAATTATCATAACTTCTAGGCTCTCACTGTCAATTCACAGGCAATTCTCTCCATTGAGTAAGTAACCCCCCGCTAGAATTGCCAAATCCCTAGGTTTATTAAGCTTTTCCGTGCGCTATGGGGGGGCCCTCTAAGACAGGGGGATCCATGATGTTCCTCCGAGGGCATTTTTATTACAGTTATTGGATGGCCAAAAAGCGTCTGGGTGTGAAGCGGGGAGATTGTCAAATAGCCTCAATTACGGGGAATAATTGTCATGACTATTGGTATTTTGCGTTTTTGACTATAATAACGTTTAGTAAAATTTTGCTGTCGAGCTAGGAGTCTGCGAACCCAAGGATTGGACAGTTTGGGGAGATCCACGCCCTCAAGCGATTGTATTGACTCGACCGCCACCCACACCGCCCCACCATATATGACGACTACCCTATTTCGCGAAGGCGTGCCAACAATCACCCAGGGAGGGCACACCGTTCGTCGCTGTCCGGATGATTTACTGCGCCGCTATCAGAATTTGATAGACGATCAGCGGATGAATTGGACCGAGCATCATCGCCTCTTACGGCTGCTCGGGGCCGGCGGGCAAGGTCTGGTCTACCTGAGCCAGCGGCGAGGGACGGACGGATTTACGCTGCCGGTCGCGCTCAAGATCTTTTCGCCGGAACGGTACGAAGACAGTTCCGCCTACGATGACGCGATGAGGCGTTGTGCGGCGGTGGCCGCGCGGGTGGCCCAGATTCAGCAGGATAATTTGTTGGATGTGCATAATTGGGTGGATCGCAACCGGATTCGCCTGATGGAAATGGAGTGGATCGATGGCTACGATTTGAGCCATTTGCTTAGCCGGGCGGTTCTGGACCGGACACAGGAATGCGTACCTCCGGAACGCTGGACGTATTTGAACAACGTCATCGTCACCGCCGGGCCGATGCAATCGCGATTTAAGCCCGGTATCGCCATCGCGATTGTGCGCGAATGCCTGGCGGCGCTGGCGGCGCTCCATCGCGAAAAAGTCGTGCATGGCGATATCAAGCCCGCCAACATCATGCTCAAGCGGACTGGCAATGCGAAAATTGTCGATATTGGTTCGGCAATTATGCTGGATGATCCCCCGGCCAATCGAACCTGTACCCCGACTTACTCCGCTCCAGAAGTCCTAGAAGGGGGGGAGTATACCCCCCGGTCGGATTTGGCCAGTCTGGGCTATGTGCTTATCGAAATGCTGGCGGGCCGACCGCCATTCGCGGGGATGCATACCTATCGCGAGCTACTAGAGGGGAAGCGTTTTTTGGCCCAACGGCTGCCGCAGTTATTACCAGAGGAAGTCACGTGCAATGAATTGCTGATGAATTTTTGCCGCGGAATGATTGCCCCGGATCCGAATAAACGGTTTCAAAGCGCCGAAGCGGCCGATATGGTCAAGGACGGCGCGGCCAGCTTTCACCGGCAGCTAATCGTGGGAGGGCTGGCCAGCGAATATGAAAACGAAATTCGCGTGTGGTTGACGGAGTTGGATTAACTGCCACAAAAACTGGTTCGTTGCCTCAAGAATTACAAAGAATGAAAAAATGGTGAGAAGAGCGGAAGTGGACTTTGTCTTTGTTGCATTTCTTGAGGCAAAAAAAGATTTGCGGCTCTCCTGCATTACCGAATAATCTTAAGTTTCGGCAATTCCGCTTGCAATTTGGCCACCGCTTCGTCGCTGACCTTGCAAAACTTAATGCTCAGTTCCTTGAGCTTTTTTAGCTTGCCCAGGGAAGTTAAACCCGCGTCGGTAATTTTATTGGTATCGAGGTAAAGCGATTCCAAATTTGGAAGCTCGACGATGGTTTTTAGGGCTTCATCACCGGTGCCGGTTTCTTTGATGTCCAAAAACTTCAATTTCTTTAGCGGAGCCAGCTTCTTTAGCCCCTCATCCGTTACTTTGGTAAGCCATAAATCCAACCGTTCGAGATTGGTCATTTGAGTGATGTATTCCAGGCCCTTATCGGTCGTGCCGGTTTCGGCTAATTCCAGCGTCTTGAGATTTTTCATTCCCAACAAATGCCGCAAACCGCTGCCGTCGGTTAGCACGCCGCGGGCTTGAAACGTATGAACTTTTTCCAGCGGGGCAAAATGCGCAAAGCCTTTATCGGTAATTTGGTTTCGTTCAATGTGCAGGATTTCCAGGGTATCGGCGAACTGTGCCAGGTTTTCCAGCCCCTCGTCCGTGACACCAGTGTCATCCAGCCCGATCTCCTTCAAAACTTTCATGTCCTTTAGATGAATCAGTCCCTTACCGGTAATACTGGGCTGATTCTTGAACTTAAGACTTTTCATCTTTACCAGTTTGGCCAAATGCGGCAGGCCGTCATCGTTCACAATCAGGCACGCCCGTAGATCCAAAGCCGTCAAATTAGTTAAATCAGCCAGGTGGGCCAGGCCATCATTGCTGGTGTTGGTATAAAGCAGTCCCAATTTGGTCAGGTTTTTTAATCCAGCCAAATGTTGCAAGCCGTCATTGCTGATGTCCGACCTGCGTAAGCCCAGGCCGGTGAGTTTGGGAAACTTGGCAAAGTTTGGCATCGCCTCGTCACTGATAGCGCAATTCTCAAACTCGATATCGGCCAACGTGGGGTGCTTGAGCAAGATGGGCAGCGCCGCATCCGTAATGTCAGGGCCGGTCAATTTGATCCGTTTCAATTTTGTCAGTCCGTCGATGGCCGAGGCCAATTCGGTTAGATTGACAGGCTCGTCCAGAACGACAATGGAGACGTGCCCCGCGTCATCCAGGGTGATTTTTCCGCGCAGCTTGGTGATCTGGTCGATTGCCGCTTGTTCTTGCTGGTGTTTCCCCGCGGCGGCGGGAGCGGATTGTGCCGCGAGCGGCGCGCCGCCCCACCACATCAAGCAAATCGCAATCAACCCCTGTAACACTCCCCCCGAGACTGGCCGCATCATAAGTCGCTCCCGCATGCACGATGATCGCCCACGGACACTCGCCGCGAGCAGAATTATTACATTCAGATTATAAGACGCGGCCCCCCCTTGCAAATGGCCACATTCCCCTTGGTCCGCGAAAAGGCCGGAATCAACAAAAAACTCCGCCACCGGCAGGCGGCCAAGTTGACCGTTGCGGGGGGCGGAGTTCACGCTAGACATGCTGAGTCAATGCAAAACCAAAACGCGTTGCGTTTTAAGTTGACATTGCTTAGTTGACCTTGACTGAAACCTTTTTGGGTTGAGCGGCCGGGACCTTTGGCAGTTTGATTACCAGGACACCGTGGGAAAACTCCGCTGAAATGGCGTCTGTATCCAGATTTTCCGGCAAAGTGACGGTACGCGAAAACTTGCCATATCGGGTTTCCTTGTGATGAAAACCGTTCTCTTCTTTTTGCCAGGTTTCTTTCTTTTCGCCGACCAGGGTCAAATGATCGCCATGCACGCTAATGTCGATTTCCTCGGGCTTTACGCCGGGGAGTTCCGCGCGAATGGAGACTTCTTTGTCGGTTTCGGCCAGATCGAGAGCCGGTTGCCAGCCCCCTGTCAGATTTTCCTGTAGGTTACCCAGGGGATCACGAATAAAGGTATCAAACAGACGATTCATCTCGGACCGCAGGCCAGGCAGGGCAAAGTATTCATCTCGTCCCTGACTACCACGAACTTTGAGCGCAAGCATGATTTGAACCTCCTCTAAAACAGGTTATGTCCCTGACATCAGCCAGGGGGTGATTTGATTCTGTGGTGTTTCAAGTGGAGAGGTACTGCAGTTTCTCATGAAAATGGGAAAGCATAAATCATGCCAAACAAAATATGTGCTGTTTCGGTTGGTTGTAAGTCTATTGATTGTAATGTTTTATGGAAAATGTGCTGCGAATTTCCAGACGGCGTTGACTGCCAAGATGGCAGTGGTGGCGAAATTTTTTTCTGAGGCATTCGTAACGGCGAGCCAGCTTGTAAATTTAGCTGTTTTCGGTGGTTGTGGAGGATTGTCTAAGAATTTATAATTTCTAGTCACTTTATTTATGAAAAAAACCGCTCCCGTCTGTTATTGAACTGGGTTTTTTCATGAAAACCGGCGATACAAAATAGTCGGGCAACTGGAAAAATTGCTGTATTTTCTGGGATTTCCATGCGTTTTACGCTCATTGATCAAATCGTCAGCCTGGAACCCGGCCAGCGCATCACGGCGATAAAGAATCTTAGCTTGGCTGAGGAATATTTGGCGGACCACTTTCCGCAGTTTCCGGTAATGCCCGGCGTCTTTATGCTAGAGTCCCTCACGCAAAGCGCGGCTTGGTTGATTCGTGCCAGCGAGAATTTTGCCCATGCGATTGTAACCTTGTCCGAAGCCCGCAACGTCAAATACGCGGATTTTGTCAGCCCGGGGCAAACCCTGGTGGTCACAGCCGAAATTCTTTCCCAAGATGATCGCCAGACCAAGGTGAAAGCCCAGGGGACAGTGAATGGGACGATCAACGTAAGCGCGCGGCTAGTCCTAGAACGATATAATCAAGCCGACGATCAGCCCTCCCTGGCGGGTAATGATCGGCAGGTAATTCGGATGATGCGGGAATTGTACGAGGTTTTGTATCGTCCGGGCCATGCCTGGCAGGAAAGCAACTCCCCCGTTTAGCGAGTTTTACCACGATTTACCGCTAATTCCGTCCTCCCAAAAGGACTAAGCCAGAGACATCTGGTTGAAATTCGCGGATATTGTTACATTAACAGCCATCGAATTGGAAAATTTTGCATGTTTTTTCTGGGAGCATGTTGACGATGCCGTCCGAAGCCGAAGTCTTTGAAAAAGTCAAAACCTGTCTGGTCGATGCCCTTAGCGTGGATGACGACGAAGTCACCCCCACGGCATCCATCATGGGGGATTTGGGCGCGGAATCGATCGACTGGCTGGACATCGTGTTTAAGCTGGAAAAAGCGTTCGGGATCAAGATTTCGCAAAGCGAATTGTCACCCGAGGACATCTTGACCAGCGCGGAATACGTCCAAGACGGCAAAGTGAACGCCGCGGGATTGGCAAAGTTAAAAGAGCGGATGCCTTTCTTGGACCTGGACAAATTTGTGGCTAATCCCGCCGTGAATCAGTTTTCACAATTGTTGACCGTTCAGGACATGGTGCGGTTTGTGATGTCCAAGGTAGGCTAAGAACAATCTGGTGGTTTTTAGGCTCGGGCCCAACTTCCAGCGTGGTCTAGCGGTTACTTTATTTGGTGATAGGGCCCATGCGCTGGTTTTGGTTTGATCGTTATTTAGAATTTCAAAGCGGCTCCCATGCGGTGGCCGTCAAAAATATCTCATTGGCCGAAGAGCATTTGCACGACCATTTTCCCGGCGCTCCGGTTATGCCCAACTCTTTAATTATTGAGGGGCTGGCCCAGACCGGGGGGTTGCTGGTGGCGGAGGCCAAACGGTTTGAACGGCATGTGGTATTGGCCAAATTGTCCAAGGCCATTTTTTATCATGCGGCAAAACCGGGAGATACGCTGACCTACCGGGCGAATATATTGGAAATTCGCGAAGATGGGGCGATGGTCTCGGCCACGAGCCATATCGGGGATCGTCTGCAGGCGGAAGCCGAGATTTTCTTTGCCTATTTATCCGGAAAATTGGCGGAACGCGTCCTCTTTCAGCCGGGAATGTTGCTGGCGTGGCTGCAACTGCTCCGAGTTTTTGAAGTGGGGCGCGCCGAGGACGGCAGTCCGTTGCAAATTCCGGCAAATTTATGCCCATAGGCCAAAAAGGGACGCTTCGCTCTTGCCAAAGCTCAATCCATGCTAGGCCAGGAACGAAGTTCCCAATAAAATAGTACAAAGTCACTGATCACTTGCGGCACAACCGGGAGCCTTATCTATGCGTCGACGCGTTGTTGTTACCGGAATGGGCATGGTCAATCCCATGGGGACCGAGGTTTCCACCGTTTGGGAGCGCCTTTTACGGGGTGAATCCGGCGTTGCCCGCACCACCATCTTTGATGCCACCAACTTTCCCACTCAAATCGCCGCCGAAGTCAAAAACTGGTGTGTGAGCGACGTGGGAGAGGACCCCGCTGACTGGAAATACGCCGGTCGGCACACCCGCTTTGCCGTGGGGGCGGCCAGCAAGGCTGTTCGCGATGCGGGCTTAAACGAAGCCAATCATCAGCCTGAACGCTTTGGCGTCTATTTGGGAAGCGGCGAGGGACAGCAAGATTTTCAGTTATTCACCAAGATGATGGCCGATGCGCTCGTGGGGGAAAAGCTCGATCTGGTAAAGTTTTCGCAGGCGGGGTTGGCCACATTACATCCCCTGGCGGAACTAGAGCAAGAACCCAACATGCCCGCGGGACATTTAGCCAGTCTGTTTAACGCCCAGGGACCAAATTCCAACTGTCTGACCGCCTGCGCCGCCAGTAGCCAGGCCGTGGGCGAAGCGGTGGAAATGATCCGCCGGGGGGATGCCGACGTGATGATCTCCGGCGGGACCCATAGTATGATCCACCCGTTTGGCGTGACGGGGTTTAACCTACTTACCACGCTAAGCCAGCGCAATGACGAGCCCGAAAAGGCCTCGCGCCCGTTCGACCGCGACCGGGACGGTTTTGTCCTGGGCGAAGGGGCGGCGATGGTAATTTTAGAGGAGTACGAGCATGCCCGTCGCCGCGGGGCCAATATTTACGCCGAAGTGGTCGGTTATGGCACGACGGCGGATGCCTACCGGATCACCGACACGCACCCCGAGGGGCGTGGGGCAATCGCTTGCATGAAAATGGCGCTGGCGGACGCCCAGCTTAATCCCTCGCAAATTGATTACATAAACGCGCACGGCACCAGCACCAGCGTGAATGACAAGGTTGAAACGCTGGCGATCAAACAGGTATTTGGAGAGGATGCGCGAAAGATCCCAATCTCGAGCACCAAGAGCATGATGGGGCATTTGATCGCGGCGGCGGGCGCGACCGAGCTTATCATTAGCATATTGGCCATGCGGGAGGGAAAACTGCCCCCCACGATTAACTACACGACTCCCGACCCGGACTGCGACCTGGATTATATCCCTAACGAAACCCGCGAGCGCGCCGTGCGGTACGCCCTGAGCAACAGCTTTGGCTTTGGCGGCCAAAATATTTGCCTGATCGTGGGGGGCGTGGCGTGAGGGGGGACTAAATTCTCGACTTCCAAACGCACCCATCGCGTGAACCATGAATGATGGCGAATACTTCGACGCGATCATTAAGGGTCACATAGTAGACAACATGGGGGAATTTTTTATGCGAGCAGCTCGGACATCTTGCCAGACGCAGCCATACATTTCCGGAAATTATTCTATGCTTTTCAGCAATTATGTTGTTTGTAAATTTTATGCCCAGATTGGCTTGTTTGGTTTGGTAGTAACCCACGATTTCACGCAAGTCCTCCTCGGCTCGCGTGCTTAATCTGACAGGTAAACTCATCCCTTCCCCCGCAACTGATCAAGTACCTCGCGCCAGGGACGTCCTGATTGGGGATTGGCATCAAGTTCGGCGCGACGTTTGGCTATTTCCGCAAGATGCCAATCGGGAATTTCGCCGGGGAGAATCGCTTCTGGCAAACTTTCCCACAGCCGCTCGATCAACTCTAGGCGCTCGGCCACAGACAAACGCTCGATATCAGCTGCTTCCAGCTTAATAGCCATCTTTCACTGCGGAATATGAATTAAGAGCGAATTTCAAAGTTTACACGCCGCTAGCCATATTATTGCTTAAATCCTGATTGAAATCCATGATTACATAAAAAACAAAACACGAACGGTCCGTCCGTGATGGCCGTGGACCGTTCGCATTTGTTTATTATCTGGCTAAATGCCAAAATTCTTTTCAGGCGGAAGCATTTTGACATGTAAATCCCGGCTTACGGACCGATCCCGCCGGGATTCTTTGCCAAAAAGTCGCGCGGACCGCGAGTTGTGTAATAGGGGTACGCCACCGTGCCGTTACCCGCATAAGGGCCGGTCGGTTCGCCACCCATGGTCGTGCTGGCGTGGGCGGCTCCACAATGATTACAGATGCCCTTTAGCAGGCCATGACCACACCGGGGGCAGCTTTGTCCACAGCTATCGCAACCTCCACCGGCGGCATAACCGCAGCTATCTCCTTTGCAACCGTGTCCCACTCCGCAGCCCCAGGCATGGCTGCCCAGGCGGTCAACTGCACAGCATCCGCCGGATGCGGCCAGCAACACCGCCGCGGCCAGTAATAGACAAGCTTGTTTCATGGCGATTCCTTTCGCGCGGGAAAATGAACAGAGGGTTTTGCCTGGTCTGGGTCGAGGCAAAACTCTCCCTAAATGAGCGTTTTTGGGGGCTACCTACTGCTAGCGTTGACCATGGCACCGGTGGTTCACCGACCCGGTACAACCTCTACTAGCCTTATCGTCCGCAAGAGACGTAAAATCCAACAGATCGGCATAAACGGCGCATCCGGCAAGCTGGGCAAACTGGGTGGTCGCTTGGAGAGTGCCTAAGTTTCTTTCCGCGGAGGAGTAATTCTGTTTTTTGCTTGCTTCTAAACCATGAAGCAGCCAGGATTTACATTATGGAGCCACGTTTAAATTCCGAGCAAGCATTTCGTGCCCCGCCAGGGTCGGCGGAAGAGTCTGGCGGTTTGCCTTTGCCATCGACCAACGGAATTAATCCGGACGCCCTGGCCCAGGCTTGGGAAAAGCAACCCTCGGCGCGTAACAATAATGCATCCACCCAGCCGCCACATTTAGTCCCTGTCGATCACCCCGTAAATCCATCGGCTACGAATGGGGACGTTCTACCCCAGCCTGGCAAGCGTGCGTGGCAGTTTAGCATGGGGACGATCCATGTGTTGTTATTTGTCGCGGCGATGACTTTTGCCGCGTGGGCGGGCTTGATGCAAAATCCAGCAGCCAACGAGGGGTTTCCCTTTTGGATTTTACTGCCGGTGATTTTGCCCTTGGGACTGTTTATGTTATTGGGGGTGGCCCAAAAAGGCGCGGCCTTGTACCGCCACTGGCGGACCGAGCAAACATGGTATGCGGAACAGCAGGCACAAAATCCTTGGTCCCAGGGAAAAATTTCATCCACCGAGAATCAGCCAACCAGTCCAGAGTGAAGCCACTCTTTGACAGGTTGCTTATGCTTCTCGAGATATTTAGGCTGCGCGCTGCTGGTTAACAGAGTCGGGTGCGATATTTTCCAGCGGTAATTCTCCGGAAACTTGCTTAAATTCTTCTTGCGTGGCCTGCGCAATAGAGGGGGAACTGGTTGTCTCGTGTGGCGGGATAACCGGTTTGGCTTCTTGGTTTTGCAGCCAAGAGACGCGCAATTCCGCGGGGGCGACTGGGGGTTGTTGGACAATGCGCCCGAGCGCGAGAAGTTCCAACGGTAGAGAATTGGCCTCAGGCATCGGGTCTAGGTGAGAGGAATTTGTAATTAGGGGATTGTGAATTTCACGTTCCATCGTTGGAGCGGCATTTTTGTGGCGTGTCGTTGAGAGCCACCGCAGCAAAATAGGTAGTAAAACCATGGAAGTCAGCGTGCAAAAGGTAATGCCCAGGGTCAGCACCCGCCCCAGACTGTGTAAACCCTGGTGACTGGCCAGCATCAGGCTGCCAAACCCGATGATCGTGGTCAGGGCATCGACCATGATGGCCAGCGCTGTGGCGGGGGTCATGTGATAGCGGCCCGGTTGTTCCAGATAATTATGGACAATATGCACCCCGTAATCGATGCCGATGCCCATGATGAGCGGCAGGGCGATCATATTTGCGGGATTGAGGGGTTGATTGATCCAGGCCAGCATTCCAAAAGTTTGCAGCATCCCCAAAATTAACGGCAGCGCGGCCAGACAGCAGTGCCAGACATTTTGAAAATCGAGCCACAGGACAACGGCGATAACCACCAGGGCATAAATCGCGGCCTGTTCAAAACTTCGTTTCATATCGCGCGAGGCTTCATACGCTTGCAACGGATTACCTGTCGCACGGGGGTCGATTTTGCGTACATCGGCCACAAACTTTTGTAAAGCCGCCATATTCCAAATATTTCCCCGGCCGTAAATTTTTAGTAGGTATTGTCCATTTTGTCCGACAAACCGGTCCACTAGACTGTCCGGTAAATCGCTGAGCCGCGGGGGAGCGGGATTGGCCACGGATTTTAATAAGTGCAACCGGCTCAGCAATTCGCCTGCGGAGTTTTGTTGAAAGGCAGACAGCCGCGCATAGCATTCCGCCGGGGGAAGCCGCCGCAACAGGTCCCGTAACTGGGCGCATTGTTGGGCTAGTCCGGCGGAGTCCGGCTGGCGTTCCCACTGGGCTTGTAACGTGGCCAGTTGCGCTCCCAGGCGTTCCAATAAGTCCACCGCGATCAGCGGCGGACGCTCCGGCAGATTTGCCAAGGACTGCGAAACGGATTCGATCTGTTGGGTGTAACCGGGGTCTCTTTGGGGTAATAATGAGACGATTTCTTGCGTTCGTTCCACCGACGCCAGTTTGACGAATTCCGCTTTGCGTCGCAGCAATTCTTCGCGGGTGGGGGCGATGGATATCGCGTACCATACGCTTTGTTCGCTTTGTTGCAGTAATTTTTGCTCCCAGGCGACGCTTTCCAGTCCCTGCGGTTGAAGATTAAGCAGATTGTAATCGTACCACAATCGGGGCAGGCCCCACGCCAGCGCGGCTGTTGCCAATAGACCCGCGAACATGGTCATTCGGGGCAAATTCCACAAGGGAAAAAAGAGCCGGTGGACCGGCAGCGCCACGGGAAGGGATGCTCCCCAGCGGCTCCGATCAACCAGATATAAGCAAACGGGCAAGATATAAAGCTGGGCGATCGCGCATAAAATCAACCCCCCTCCCGCGATGATTCCCAACTCCGCCACTCCGGTAAAGCTGGTACACGCCGCCGAGAAAAACGCGATGGCCGTGGTAACCGCTCCCGTGAATATTCCGGGCCCCACCGCGGTCGAGGTGTTTAGTATCGCCTGGGTCGGGTCCTCCCCCTGGGCGCGATATTGCAAATAGCGCGCGACATAATAGGTGCCGTAGTCTATTCCCACGCCAATTAACGTGGCGGTAAACGTGACACTCAGGATATTTAAATGTCCCACGGCCAACGTGGCAAATCCAAACGACCACGCCATGCCCAATAGTAATACCAGATTGGCTAAGAGGGCATGCCGCACCCCGCCAAAACCGGCGATAATGATAACTAACACGCCAGCCAAGGAGATCACACTGCCCCAAAGCATGGAATCCTGGCTGGCCCGCATTTCGTCATTTTCCATGACCGGCAGGCCCGTTAACCCCAAACCCACTCCGGGAAATTTCAGCCGGATCCGCGCCAACAATCCGCGTAATTCGTCGGTCGCTTCGCTGTACGGGGCGAGCTTGTTATTTCCCGGATCTAGCCGCAACAGCACAAAACCCAGCCGTCCATTGGGGCTGAGCAGATATTCGGCATGGGTCTGGCTAAGCGTGGTGACGGCGGCGGGCAGATCCGGCCAAGGGGAAGGATATTCCGCGGACGATCCCTCAAACACCCGTATCAGGCAATTTAAGTAATGCCGCAAATTAGCCTGTGCGGCGATGGCGGGGGGCGCGTCTCCGCCAGCCAGGGTTTGGCACCGCCACACCAGTCCCCCCAAAGTCTTACTGACTTGCAAGCGGGTCCATTCCCCCTGGACAATAGCGGTGGATTCCGGCAAGGACTGTTGTAGCTGGGTAAGTTCCTCGGGTTCGAGATAATACAGCCCCTTGGAGCGAATTTTGGATAGATCGACCTCATGCAAGACCGAGCGAAACAAGCGATGGTCGCGGTTGAGTTCCTCCGACACCTCGCGCAGCACGGGAATTAATTCTTCGCGGCTATGCCCCTCGACGACAATGACGGCATCGTCTTGTTCGCCAAATTCATGGACAAACTCGGTCCATAATCGTTGGTAATCACTATGGGGGTCAATCAAGTCCGTGCGGCCGGATTTGTATCCCAAAGCCAGAACGGTATAAATGGTGGCCAATAATCCCAAACCGACCGCCACGCCCAGCGTGGTCCAGGAATACCGCAAAAGTACCGGCATGGGGCGCGTGAGGGCCCAAACGATCCAATTAAGTCGGGGGTGGGACTGGTCCGCTGCCGTCATTGCGCCTCCATGCGCAGTCGGTAAATAACCAAACGAAAGCTGTCATTGCTAGCACGCCCGCGCGGCGGTCTAGCCAAGCGGCTGTATTGTAAACGCTAGCGGCATGGCTTTCCAAGAGAGCTTTTATGGCGTGGTCTAGGCGGCGGGCGGATCGGTAAGAATCATCCAGGAAACGCCAAATTTATCGGCGACCATTCCAAATCCCGGCGAAAAAAAGGTTGATCCAAAGGGCATTTGCACTTGGCCCCCCGGTTCGAGGGCCTGAAATGCCCGCTGGGCATCCGCCACGGTAGGGAAATTGAGTGATAGCGAAATTCCCTGAAATCGCGGCTGGCCCGAATTCATCCCATCCGACGCCATCACCGTGCTATCGCCGATTTTTACTACGCAATGCATGATTTTATCCTCGGCGTCAGGGGGGATTGAGCCGGGAGGAGCGTCCGGGTTTTCCCTGAATCGCATCAGCATGGTCACGGTGGCGCCCAGCGCTTGTTCATAAAAGCGCAGCGCTTCCTCGCAATGTCCATCAAAAAACAGATACGGTTCGATTTTCATGGGTTGAAATCATGTTTTGTTGGTGTTAGATGGAAAACGAAGGGGCGCACGATAACTAACTTCCCCGCGAAAATCCGCCAAATATTGTGCTAGCGGGAATTCGGTGCGTCATCATTCTGTTTCTTACTGTTATAGCGATACTACGGTTCCACCGACTTCTGCTTTTCTTGAATCGGGGGAGGGGGTGATACGGTGGAAACAGGTGGGGTGCTGGGAATCGTCGCCGCAGCATCCCCCGTGGCGGGCGGATTTGCGGGCGGGGGCGCGTCATCTCCCTTGCCGCTGGGAGTATCCATCCCAATTCCTGCCTCGGCCTCGCAAATCGTTTTTAACTGGGCCAAACCTTTTTCAAAATCCTTCCCCACCATTTCGTCCATGTTGATAAACAGGCTGACCGCTTTTCCCAGGAAGTCATTTTTGCCACTCATTTTCCAGGTGACGATGGTGCCGGTCCCGTCGGGGACAAAATCAAACTCCACGTCATTTGTACCCGCAAACGGGCGCACAAATTCCAACCGCATGTCGATTTCCTGTCCAGGCAGGCTATTGGTGATGGTCATTTTTCCTTCGCCGACATCGCTGTTGCCATTCCAGCTATATTCCGCCCCTTTGCCGGCCGCGGGGCCGGCATAGGTGGTTTTCATTTGGGGATCTTTTTTGGCCCAGGGGGACCAATCTTCCCATTCGCGCAGGTTGTTCACCTGGGCAAAGACGACTTGCGACGGCGCGGCGATTTTGGCCGTGCGAACCACTTGAAAGTTCGTCGGCTGTAATCCCACGGTTAAAAAAAACACGCCGATGATCAACATCACGCCCAATAACGCGCGCTTCCACCACATAAAACGCTCCCTAAAGATAAATGTCGGCACATGAAACTTTTCGCTTGTGCGCGGAATTGGCCGCTCGCGCACTGTCAACGCCTCGATTCGGATGAGCTATAGTGCACTAGCCCACGGTCACAGCGGCAAAAAATTGCGGGCAAATGCTTCGCAGGCGTTGGCCCCAATTTGAATCGATCACATTGATACTGCGTTAGTTTAACTTTTTGGTGGTTTAGAAGCTAGCGAAAAATAGTGGACGTTATCCCCTTGTCCTAATGGCATATTTTGCTTGCCGCAGCCGCGGCGTGTCCCCTACAATGGGGCCTTGCAAGAATGACGACACTCTTTTCGCACGGCCAGCTATCCCTAGCCGTCTGTGTTGCCGTTTTAACCTGTGGATTTCATGGAACAACGACGTAATTTCTCTGCCGCGGTGATTCAATTGCAATCCACGCCAGAAACCCCCGCCAATATCGCCCGCGCGGAAAAATGGGTCGCCCTGGCCGCGGCGGAAAACGCGCGGTTGGTGGTCCTGCCCGAGCTATTTGCCTGTTATGGTGACCTTGAACTAACCGTCAACCAGGCGGAACCGCTCGACGGACCGTTGGTAACGCAGATGCGACACTGGGCGGAAAAAGCTGGGATTTGGCTGGTTGCGGGTAGTATTGCCGAACGCGCTGGGGAATCCGTTTTTAACACAACCGTCACCCTGGACCCCAAGGGAAACGTGGTCGGCACGTACCGTAAACGGCACATGTTCAATATTGACCTGGCGCAGCGGGTTAGTAGTTGCGAATCGAAATTTTTTGCGGCCGGAGACGCTTTGTCCCAACTTCCGACGCCCCTGGGTCAGTTGGGTGTTTCGATTTGCTACGATTTGCGTTTTCCCGAACAATTCCGTGAATTAGCCAGCTTGGGGCTGGAAATTTTGGCGATTCCCGCCGCATTTACCCAGACGACGGGGCGCGATCATTGGGAGTTGCTCGTGCGCGCCCGCGCGCTTGAAAATCAATGCTATGTCTTAGCCGCGAATCAGGTGGGAGAACATTCGCCGCTGATGAGCAGTTATGGGCATTCCTGTATTGTTGATCCCTGGGGGACTGTCTTGGCTATGTTGCGGGAACCGGTCGAAGGGTTCGTGCTAGCGGAAATTGATTGGGAATTTTTATCCACGGTGCGCCGACAATTACCGGCGTTACAACATCGCCGCGGCATATCAACCACATAAAAATTCGCGCGTTGCATATCGCTAAATTGGAAAATCTCAAGTCCCTGATTGTGGGAAAATTACAAAAAAGAATTCCTGGTTCCCATTGCTTGACAAAAAACAAATGCTTTTGAAAATGAGCAAAGCCATCCGAGTTTTTGCTAACTCGAGCACATCTCAAAAAGCAGAGTATGCACTGGAGTAAATTTTGCAAAAACTTTAATAATGTTATGGTGTTGCATGGTTAGTAAGGATTTACCCCAGGACGCACTGGTGAAAGGCATGTACCGGGTTAGAGAAAACAGCGCGCCACAACGTGCTGATTGTTACACACACGATTGATACAAAAAAATTGGGGGGCGACGACCCAGGGATTGAACTGTCGACGGCCACCAAAGTGACACGCTTGACCGGGGATACGGATGTCCCTCCCACTTTTTTTGTTGCGCGGCCTGATTGTAACAAGCGAATGACTTGTCAAATGCTGGGCATTCGGCAAAAATGACGCAAGTTAACGAACAAGCTTCCCAATAGCGGGTTGCCCGCTATTTTCCTGTTGATTCTTGCGGTCGCCCCACAGGTTTTTTTTTAAGTTGCGTTTTTTTTAATCACAAAAATTTATGCCCCGGGCGCTCATCGGTTTAGGTGCCAGTTTGGGGGACCGCGCGGCCACCTTAGCCAGCGCGCTGGATGGGTTGCGGGCCTACTCGACCAATACACCACTTTGCTCTAGCCGCTTTTTCGAGACAGCCCCCTTGGGGGGGGATGGCTGGCAACCCTCGTATCTCAATGCCGCGGCGGTGATTGATACCAGCCTGCCAGCCATGGATTTGCTGCGGCAGCTACAGCTGATTGAGCACCAACATGGTCGGGTGCGAACCGCCGGAAAAGTCTGGGAACCGCGTACGCTGGACCTGGATTTGCTGCTATTCGATCAAGAAATTCTGTTGACACCCACCTTTACCGTACCACACCGGTGGTTGGCCTTTCGCGATTTTGCGCTGGAGCCGGCGGTGGAAATAGCGGCTGACTGGCGGCATCCCATTTTTGGATTGACTCTATGGGAACTGCGCAATCGTCTGCGGGATGCCGCGGGGTGGTTGCTGATTACCGGCGATGATGATGAGCAGCTATTTTATCTGGCAATTTCCCTGGCCTTTCACGATGTCGACCAATCCGGCAAGGAGGTAATTGTGAATTTGCCCTTCGAATGCGAGGAGCTTATCCATACAGATCTTGTGGAAATCAATGCGGCTAGAAGTGTAGTAAAGGATTACCAGCTAAAAATAAAAGCGGGGGTGCCCACGCGGCGAATCACCGCCTGTTTACCAAATTCATCTCAGTTGACGAAATATGATTGGTTTCAGTTGATTGTCACCCCCCTGGGTGCGCATTTAATTTTTCCCATCATGCGTGCAGAACTCCCCTTCCCCACGGCGCGGCTCTGTTTATACAAAGATGCAGAAGCGATGGATGCCGCCTATTTGCAAGCATCATGCCGAAGCCGGGATTTGCCAGCGGAGCTGGCAACCTGGGATGAGAAGTCCGGAGACGGGTGCGTTATTCCGACATTGTGGATTGCCGCTGAGGACCAGGACCAGATCATTCGAGAAGCCGCCACCCTGTGGGAGGCGATCTGCGGCTCTGCAGTGACTTAAAGCAGTTTTTTTTTCTGCGACACATTTCGATATTGGTTATACTACTAAAGCAGGCAAATTATGGATTCTTCGTATTCTTTGGCATGACATGAGTTCTCCCCGCTTGATTACCTCGGTCGCGGAACTGCGCGAAATTAGCCGCGCGGCCAAGTTCGCTGGCCAAACGGTCGGGCTAATTCCCACCATGGGGGCCTTACACGCCGGACATGTCAGCTTGGTGGCAGCGGCGGCCCAAAGTTGTCAATGCGTGATTGTCAGCATCTTTGTAAATCCGACGCAGTTCGCTCCGCATGAAGATTTGCAAAAGTACCCCCGCGATTTAGCGGCAGATTTGCAACTGCTGGCGCCGCATCACGTGGCAGCTGTCTTTGCCCCGACCGTGGAACAAATGTATCCCGCTAATTTTCAAACCGCTGTCACGGTGCAGGAACTAAGCCAACCCTGGGAAGGGGTGGTTCGACCCACGCATTTTAGTGGCGTGGCGACGGTGGTATTAAAATTATTTTTGGCGGCGGAGCCGGATTATGCCTACTTTGGACAAAAAGATTACCAGCAACTGGCGGTAATCCGGCAAATGACCGCCGATCTGGCGTTACCGGTGCAGATTGTGGGCTGCCCCATTATTCGGGATGCCGATGGCTTGGCGCTGAGCTCACGAAACCAGTATCTGACCGCGGAGCAACGCGAACAGGGGTTGGCCCTCTCCCGTGCCTTGGGCGTGGCGGCGGAAATGGTCCAACGTGGCGAGCGGGATGGCGCGGAATTATCATCAGCCCTGCATGATATTTTGGCCAGTGCGGATTTGACCGTGGATTACGCGGTGATTGTCGATGCCACGACGCTAGCGCCCCTAGCGCGTTTGGATCGTCCCGCGGTGGCTCTGGTCGCCGCCCGGGTGGGATCCACCCGCCTGATTGATAATCGCTTGCTTGATCCTATGCCCGCGCCGCGGGTCGTTTAGCCATCCGCCATGCCCGTTATTCCCCGTTATCGGCCAGATGTCCAGCTTCCCCCATATGGCTATGTGACGGGATTGTGGCCCCACCCGCTTAATCATCCAGAGGGGCACAGCCATCAAAGCCCCCATCCGCTCTTGTCGGATCCTGCGCGTCAAGCGGATATTTTTACGGTTGATCCACGCCCGTGGTCTGTGGAAATACCGGAGAGGCAAGAGTTTTTATACGCGCTCGATCTCTTTAACCACGGTTACTATTGGGAAGCCCACGAAGCTTGGGAAGGCTTGTGGCAGGCCGCTCGAAAAATTCCCTCCCCCGCCAGCCTAGCTCCGGCGGAGGGTCTTGCGCCCGCGGCGATTCTGGCATTGTTTTTTCAGGCATTAATCAAGCTGGCCGCCGCCGGTGTCAAAGCGCGCGAAGGACGCGGCGTGGGCGTAGCGCGGCATCTGCGCCGCGCGGCGGAGTTATTAGACCTGGTTACCCTCCGCGTTGCGCCGCGGGAAGAATTGTGGGGGCTGAATCTGACGGAATTGCGACACTTCAGCGTTAAATGGCGGTCAATTCCTTTGCCACCGCTGGTCGGACGGGAGCAACCGGTGCTGGTTGTCTGGCCGGAGCAACTGCGCCTGCGGGACTTGCCACTGGAGGGAACTCCTGAATAATAGAAGAATGCCGCAACTTTATTAATTGTTGGCCTGTCCAATCTCGCGCGGCCCCCCACATTGCTGGAAAAAATACGATGAATGCCGGATATGTCTCGCCAGAACAATCGGCCAAAACACCACCAGTAAAAGAAAAGCTCGGCCCGATTGCCCGCAACTTGGGGAATATCGTGCTGTTCTGGATGTTGTTTTTGGTGGGGGCAATACTAATCACACAATATTATGTTGAAGATCAGACCGCTATAGCCAATCTGGTGTTGCAGGCCGGGACCGCCCTGATTGTCCTGACGATTTGTCTTTATTCGCTGGCACAATCCAGTCTGGGCCTGTGGCGATTTTTTCCCACCTTGCTAACAGCCGCTGGACTGGGGGTCTTTTTTTACTTTTATCAGTATGCCGGGAATACCGGGAATATGCGGTTGATCTTTGTCCGCCGAGGGCAATTGCCCCCCCCCGCCAAGGTGGCGGATCTTAACCCCGCCCAGCAAGCCCCCGTCGCCGAGCCTCCCCGCAGCGGCAATGACTTTCCCCAGTTTTTAGGCCCCCGGCGCGATCAAGTCTTGACCGGCACGCGCATCAATCCCGTTTGGACCGCCAATCCGCCGAAGCTGATGTGGAAGCATCCCGTCGGCCAAGGGCTAACGGGATTTGCCGTGGTGGACTGGCGGGCGATCACGATGGAACAGCGTGAGTTGCAGGAATGCGTGATTTGCTACCACGTGCGGACGGGGGAAATCTTGTGGGTGCACCAGCATCCCAACGAGCATTATCAGTTCAATGTCGGTTGGAATGGTCCCCGCTCGACGCCGACCATTCATAACGGCCGCGTTTATGCCCAGGGGGCGGCGGGCAAGCTGGTCTGCCTGGATTTACAAACCGGTGATTTGCAGTGGGAAAAGGAGATTCTCAACGCCGATCCCAAGAATATTCCCGAATGGGGCAAAGCGAACTCGCCGCTGATCGTGGATAATCAATTGATCGTGGTGGGGGGATTGCGCACCGACGACCCGGAAAAGTTTTTACGCTCGCTGATTTCTCTTGACCCCGTCACGGGAAACGAACTCTGGGCCGTGGATGGTCATTTTGGCAGTTATGCCTCTCCCGCCGTGGCGACGCTGGGGGGGGTGCGGCAAATTATCATTGTCAATCAAAATTGGATTGATGGGCATGACCTGCAAACGGGAGCACTGCTATGGAGTTATCCCTGGCCTGGTAGAACCAACGCCGACGCCAACACCGCCCAGGCGTTCGCGGTCAATGAACAGCAAGTGTTTGTTTCCAAGGAATACGGCGTGGGGGCCGCGCTGTTTAATGTTCACAAAACGGAGGATGACAAATGGCGCGCCACGCTAGAGACCGTTAATGACCTGGCCGGTTGGGCCAAGCCCGTGCTAAAGACCAAGGTCAACAATGTCAGCCGCGTCGGCGAGCATGTCTATGGATTTAACAACGAAGTATTGGAATGTGTGGAGTTAGCCACGGGCAAGTCCCTCTGGAGAAAGCGGGGGGATTTTGGCAGCGGACAATTGCTGGTGGTAGAGGATAAACTTTTGATCCAGACCGAAGATGGCCAAGTCGTCCTGGCCGCCGCCAACCCGCAAAAGTACCAAGAGTTTGGCCGGTTTCAGGCGATTACCGGCGAACCGTGTTGGAATCCGCCAGCCTTTGCCGCGCCGTATGTGTTAATTCGCAATTGGCAAGAAGCGGCCTGTTATGAACTGCCGTGCGAATCAGTTGATCCCGCGGATGATAAGCAGGTCGATCCCCCGGCAGCTGTCGAACAGAAGTAACGGCTCGCTATTTGGCATATCTTTAGCGGGTGGATAAATACGCCACGCACCTTTGAGGATATGTCTTTTTAATTATGCTATTGCTGTAATTCTTATGATGGAACCCACCGCGGGATCGCTAGCAAATAAAATCGCCGTCGTCACCGGCTCCTCCAGTGGGATCGGCAGGGCAACGGCGCTGGCCCTGGCCGGCGCTGGGGCGCACGTGCTGGTCCATGCCGCGCGAAATCTCTCCGGTGCCCAGGAGACCGCCGCGACGATTCAACGCCTGGGTCGGCAGGCCACGGTGCTCTTGGCGGATTTGCAAACGCACGCCCAGCAGGACCGCTTTGTCGAGGAAGCGTGGGCCTGGCGGGGACGGGTCGATCTTTTGGTCAATAACGCGGGGGCGGATGTCCTGACCGGCGCGGCGGCAAAGCTGGGGTTTGAGGAAAAGCTAGAACTATTGTGGCGGGTCGATGTGACGGCCACGCTGCGCCTCAGTCGGCAAATCGGACGGCAAATGCGCGACGCGGGAGGGGGCGTGATCATTAACACCAGTTGGGATCAGGCGGAATATGGCATGGCGGGGGATAGTGGTGAATTGTTTGCCGCGACCAAAGGAGCGGTGGCGGCATTGACGCGCAGCTTGGCACGTTCCCTGGCGCCGTTGGTGCGGGTCAACGCGGTCGCCCCGGGTTGGATCAAGACTGCCTGGGGAGAAACCGCCAGCGCGCCTTGGCAGACCCGCGCCGCGGCGGAGGCGCTCTTAAACCGCTGGGGAACGCCCGAGGATGTCGCCCGGGCGACGCTGTACTTATGCTCTCCCGCGGCGGAGTTTATCACCGGCCAAGTTTTGCCGGTGAACGGCGGTTACCGCGGCGCGGCTGATTTTGTGGAAACGCGCGATTGAGTTAAACTTTAGTCATACCCTGTCTCTCTCACTTGTTGGTCCGCGCGCGGATTTTCATGCACATCCACTTTGTCACCGGTTGCCTGGCCGAACCCGCGCTGCGCGGGGTGTTGGGCGCATTAGCTCCGCATGCGGGGTTTGCGTATTCGGTGCAGGTGTTACCCATCACCGTGGCCGCGCTCATGACGCCAGCGTGGATTGCTCCCCGGCTGGTGGTGCCCCCCGAGGCTGATCAAGTGTTGCTCCCCGGCTATTGCGGCGGTGATCTGGCTCCGCTGAACGCGGTCTGCGCCGTCCCGGTCGTGATTGGCCCGCGCGACCTGCGCAAGCTGCCGCAGTTTTTTGGCCAAGACCCACATCAGGATTATGGCGGTTATAACATCCAAATCTTGGCCGAAATCAACCATGCCCCGCGCTTGGCAAGGGCAGAGATCTTGGCCATGGCGCGGCAACTGGCGGCGGATGGGGCGGACCTGATTGACCTGGGCTGCGACCCAAATCACATTTGGACCGACGCGGGGGATACGGTGCGGCGGCTACGGGACGCGGGTTTGCGGGTCTCGATCGACAGCCTGGAACCGGCAAACATTGCTCCAGCGGTCGCGGCGGGGGCGGAACTGGTGTTGTCCGTCAATAGCTCCAATCGCCAGCACGCCGCGGATTGGGGGTGCGAGGTCGTGGCGATTCCCGACCAACCGACGGACATGGATAGCCTCGACCGGACGGTGGAATATCTGGCAGCGCGGAATGTGCGGCTGCGGCTGGATCCCATTTTGGAACCGATCGGCTTTGGCTTTGCCGCCAGTTTGCAACGCTACGCCGTCGCGCGACAACGGTATCCCGACGCGGAAATGCTCATGGGTATTGGCAATCTTACCGAATTGACGGATGCCGATTCCGCCGCGATCAATTTGCTGCTTTTGGCCTATTGCCAAGAACTGGGGATCCGCGGCGTCCTGACCACGCAAGTGATCAACTGGGCGCGTGGCAGCGTGCGCGAATGCGACCTGGCCCGCCGGGCGGCGTATTATGCCGTGGAAAAGCGGACCCTGCCAAAACATTTGGAACCGCGACTGGTCCCTTTGCGTGGCGATCCTCCCCGGCCCTTCGGCGAAGAAAACCTCATCCAGTTGGCCGCCAGTCTGCGGGATAATAACTACCGCATCTTTGCCGAAGCGGGGCAGATCCACCTGCTCTGGGCGGGGCACCACCTGAGCGGGGGCGATCCATTTGAGTTATTTGCGCGGCTTTTAGACACGCGGCCGACAAATATTGACGCGGGACACGCGTTTTACCTGGGTTATGAATTTTGCAAAGCGGTCACGGCCTTGACATTGCATAAACATTACGAGCAAGACACCGCGCTCAACTGGGGTTATTTGACAAAAGAGGAACAACACCACCGTCTTAGCCGTCGTAGCGCGCGCGAACGCCTCGAACAGCGGCAAAGCGAGGCGGAACAAGCGGCTCCTCCCCTGTCTGATACGGCGGCGGATGCGGAATCCCGGGGCATGTTATGACGCTTCCCCGCGTGATTGAGCTAAATCCCCCACCCGATGTCGCGGCTTGTCTGGAACGGTTTCGGACATTGCCCTATTGCCTGTTACTTGACAGCGCGCGGCGGCATGCGCGGTTGGGCCGGTACTCGTTTTTGATGGCGGATCCCTTGCGAGTGTTGCATCTGGAGTCCGTGAATAATTTGAACGGTCGCGAGGCAAACGCGGATTTATTTGCCCAGGCCCAGCGATTGGGAGAGCAATATCCGGCGAAGGATGAGGAGCCGGGCGTCGTCCCTTTTACCGGCGGATTGGCCGGATTTTGCAGTTATGATCTCAATCGCGCGCTGGAACGACTCCCCGCGCCCCGGTTCGACGAGTTTCAGCTTCCCCTGGCCGTACTGGGCGTGTATGACGTGGTTCTGGCATGGGATCATGTTGCCGGTAGGGCATGGTTGATTTCGCGGGGTTGGCCCCCGGAGGGTGGTCCCGGCAGTGCGCAGCGGGCAACGGATAGATTACGCCAGTTTCAAAAGATTTTGTCAGCCGCGCGAGCCATGCCCGATGTGCAATCGCCAGCCGCGGCCAATATTTCCGACCTAACGATTGCCGACTTGTGTATTGCCGGTCCGCTGCCCGGTTATCCGATGGTGTGGAGTAATTTTAGTCGCGAGCAATATACAGGGGCTATCGAGCAAGCCCGCGAGTACATTTGCGCGGGAGATATTTTTCAGGTCAATCTCGCTCAGCGATTGCTAACACCCGTGCGCGAACCAGCGTGGCAAATGTATGCCCGATTGCGGATGGCGAATCCCGCGACCTTTGGGGGATATTTTGATTTTGGCGCGGGGCAGATCTTGAGCGCGTCGCCCGAGCGTTTTTTACGGGTGCGGCGGGGTAAGGTCGAAGCGCGACCCATCAAAGGGACCCGCCCCCGGTCGCCGTGGCCCGAGGCGGATCTCTTTGCCGGCGATGAATTATTGGCTAGTGAAAAGGATCGGGCGGAAAACGTGATGATCGTGGATCTTTTGCGAAACGACTTATCCCGCGTCTGCACGGCGGAGAGTGTGCGGGTGGCGGAATTATGCCGCTTGGAATTGTACGAGTACGTCCAGCATTTGGTGTCGGTAATCAACGGCGAACTGGCGCCTGGCCAAAGCGCGTGGGATTTGCTGCGCGCGGCCTGGCCGGGGGGCTCGATCACGGGCGCGCCCAAGGTTCGCGCGATGGAGATTATCACAGAACTGGAATGTGTCGCGCGGGGGCCTTATTGCGGAGCGCTGTTGTACGCGGGGGCCAATGGCGACATCGACGCCAACTTGCTCATCCGCACGTTGATTGTCAGTCGGGGGTGGGCGCAATTTCCCGTGGGGGGTGGAATCACCACGGCCAGCGATCCAGCGACGGAATATACCGAAACCTGGCATAAGGCAGCGGGATTGTTACGCGCGCTGGAGTTTAATGCGCAATAGCGCTGGCTGATGGCGGGACTAATGATTACACATTTTCACTTGAAATTTCAGGTTCATATGGAGTTATCACGGATAAATTAGGTATCCAGACAAACGTTGCTCGTTATTTTAGTATAAATTTCCATGCTCCTGTTGATTGATAACTACGACAGCTTCACCCATAATCTCGCGCGTTATTGCCGCCGACTGGGGGTGGACGCGCACATCGCGCGGAATGATAGCCTGTCGCTAGCGCAAATTCGCGCGCTGGCACCCCGGGCGATTTTGCTTTCTCCCGGGCCGTGCGGACCCGCCCAAGCGGGAATCTGCCTCGAGCTGGTCCGCGAGCTGCATCCGACGACCCCGATTCTGGGGGTTTGCCTGGGGCATCAGGTTATTGCGGCGGCCTTGGGGGGAAACATTGTGCGGGCGGAGCAACCGCGGCATGGGCGGCAATCGCGCATCAGCCATTCAGCCAATGGTATTTTTGCCGGTTTGCCAGCGGAATTTTTGGTGGGCAGATATCATTCGCTCATAGTCGAGCGGCAGTCCTTACCTCCGTCACTACAGATTACCGCCACCAGCGACGAGGGCGTGATCATGGGCCTGGCGGGAGTGGGGTTTCCGACGTTCGGCGTGCAATTTCATCCGGAGTCGATATTAACCGAGCAGGGTTACCCGTTACTGGCTAATTTTTTGCGGATGGTGGGGATGGGGGGATCGAATGTCGACGTTAGTAACTTTCATGAAGGACCCGCGTTTGAATCGCAGAATTGGAAATTTCCCGCAGGACCGGTGACGTTTTAGGGGAAAATCTTAGTTCGAGCTTCAGCACGAAACCCAAGAGACTATTGAATCGTTGGTCGAAGTGGATAAATCGGGCCTTTGGCCCTTCCATTCATTTCTTTCCATTGACCTAGGGCGACGCTGCGCTTGCCCTAGGCTGGGATAGGTCGGGCCTTTGGCCCGCAAAACATCAAACGCCTTTGGCCCGCAAAACATCAAACGCCTTTGGCCCGCAAGAAATTCACCAACTTAAAGCCTTGCACACTGCGAAGAATTGTAAGGTTAGTAACATAGAAAATGGATAGGTCATGAGTAAGAATACTTTTCACCCCTAATGACTCACCGACACGCCCCAGCTAACACCATGCGGGCGGCACGGCGGGGGGTAATAATATCGCGGCGGCGGGAAATATCCCGGCGGGGGAGCGTAGTAATGCTCGACCACAAACCCCGGGGGGGGCGCGGGGGCCGCGTAACTGGCGGGAGCCACGGCGCGGGCCGGTTGCGGGGGGCTTTGCATGGCGGCAATCACCCGTGGGTTGACCCCCTGTTGGCTTAATAAGATCAAATCGTTGCTTTGTAGCGGTCCGGCCACGCCATTGGCCCGAATGTGGTTCTCGATCACACCGGGATCAACCCCGGCGCGGGTCATATCGATAACATCCGGCACGGTGACGCTGCCGGTGGCCAGTTGTCGACCTAGTTTGGCCTCGATTTCGGCCCGATTGCTGGCCTGAATTTCGTCCATCCCCTCCCCCACGGCACTGCCGGCGATCAAGCCGGTAATCGCGCCGATGGCGGTCCCCGCCCCTTCGTTTCCGACCGCGTCGCCGATCAAATAGCCCACTCCCGCACCCGCCAAAGCCCCCCCCGCGCCATAGCGGTCGCCATAACTGGCGGAACGGCAGCCGGACAGGCCAAGTGCGGCAAAAACCAATAGAAAACCTGTAAAATGGCGGCAAACCATGGGAAATTGAGGGGAAAGTAATCGAGGCAGCCCTTTCTGCCCGCGAACTATCCCCGCTGGCCCCAACCGGGTCAAGGTCAATCCTTTTCCAAAAAACCGTGATTCAATTTAATCGCCTATCCGCACATGCTGGATCTGGTTATTTACCATCCAGCCCAACCACGCTTCTTGTTCCTCGGAAATTTCCACTTCGCGGCGTTGCAGGCTATCCAGGGGGGAGATGATTTCCACCACCCCATCGGCCAGCCACTGTCGAGAGTGCGTCAAATCGATCCAGTACTCGCCCGGTGGTAGGCGGGGAGCCTGATTTTCGTCGGGTGCGGACATGAAATACGCGATATCGGTGCGAAACCGGTCCGGCATGGGAAAAGGCGGAATTTCGGGTCGATTGACGGCGGTAACAAGCATAACAAAGCGAAAAATAACAAATGAAATGGAAGGTAAAGCTAGAATCAGCAACGGGGACATGAAAATTTTGTTAGCGAGGTTATACTACACCATATAGCCTGGGAACGCCTAGGAACATGGTGCAGAGCGTTTTTGCTGACTGGGGCATTTGTTAGCGGGATGTTAGGCGAATAATAAACAGCAGGATTTTTGCGAGCGCGGGCAAGCTCATGCCAGTTTTTTGTTTGACGCAATGACCGATGTGTTTCTGATTCATTTACGCTTGCCCCAGCCACCCTTAATTGAACGGGCAGCGGAGATTCTGCGCGCGGGAGGGATTGTCGCCTTTCCCACGGAAACCGTTTATGGACTGGGGGCCAACGCCCTGGACGATTTCGCCTGCGAAAAAATCTATGCCATCAAACAACGCCCCCGCCATAATCCGTTAATCGTGCATGTGGCGGATATCGCGGCTGTCCAGCAAATTACCACCCATTGGAGCGACACGGCCCAGGAATTGGCGCGGCGTTTTTGGCCCGGTCCGCTGACCATGGTCCTGCCCAAGGGGAATTCGGTTTCCTCCGTGGTGACCGGTCATGGCCCGACTGTGGCGGTACGCATACCGCAACACCCCATCGCCTTGGAGCTGCTGCGCGCGGCGCGGCTGCCCGTTGCCGCACCGAGCGCCAATCGATCCCAAATGCTCTCCCCCACCACGGCCGAACATGTGCTTACCGGTTTGCCGCAAGGGGTGGATATGATCTTGGACGGGGGACCGACCAACGGCGGAATTGAATCGACGGTGGTGGATTTGACCTGCGCGGTTCCGACACTCTTGCGACCGGGGTTGATCACACCGCACGAATTACGGCAGGTGGTTCCCAATTTGCAAATTGCCCCGCATTTGACATCAGATGACTCCCTCGGAGAGTTGACGCTCGCAACCGAATTATCCCCCGCCAGCATGGCAACCACGCCTGCGCTGCTAGATTCCGGCGCCTATGCCATATTGGGCGGATTGACCCCCAAGCCGACGGCGGGAACAGCCCAATTAAAGTCCGGGGAAACACTCCCCCCCTTGCCCGCCCCCGGCATGCTGGCCCGGCATTATGCCCCCCAAGCGCGGATGGAATGCTGGCAAAACGGCAGTTGGCGGCGCGTTCAAGAGTTGTGCCGCGCTGGCCAGCCTGTCGGCTGGATCAAATGGCAGGACACCCCGCTGATTCGGCATGAACTGGTACGGACAGTGGAACTTCCGCGTAATGTCGAGGTTTTTGCCCGGCGGTTGTATGCGATTTTGCACAATTTTGACGAACAACGCCTTCCGCATGTGGTTGTGGAATTGCCTCCGGAGGAAGAAATTTGGCTGGCGGTGCGGGATCGGCTGCGGCGCGGGGCTATCCTCTGGTCGGAAAAACGCGATACTAAAACTCTGGCCGAATCCACCGCCATTTAGTTTACGCGCTTATTGACTCTCTTGGAATAATCCGCCTATGTCTGCCGGCAACGCTCCCCTGGTGGGAATCATCATGGGAAGTAAATCCGACTGGGAAACGCTGCGCCATGCCGCGGAAACCCTAACCGAGTTTCAAGTTCCCCATGAATGCCAGATTGTCTCGGCTCATCGGACGCCGCACTGGCTGGCCGAATACGCCGGCACCGCCGAGTCGCGCGGCCTGCAGGTGCTCATTGCCGGGGCGGGGGGGGCCGCGCACTTGCCGGGAATGGCCGCCGCCATGACACTCTTGCCGGTGCTGGGCGTGCCGGTGGAAAGCGCGATTTTGCATGGCGTGGATTCACTGTTGTCGATTGTGCAAATGCCCGCGGGCGTCCCCGTGGGAACGTTGGCCATTGGCAAAGCCGGCGCGATCAACGCCGCGCTGTTGGCGGTGGCCATATTGGCTCGCGGTCGGCCCGATCTGCGCGAGTTGCTCCATCATTTTCGCGCGGAACAGACCGCTCGCGTGCGAGGGGACACCCTGCCTCTCTAATTCAAGCACATCATATTCCACTTCCAGCCTTAAACATATTTCCCGCCGTGCCCCCTCTTTCCGATCATCACGTCATCCCCCCCGGCGAAATCCTGGGGGTCTTTGGAAGTGGCCAGTTGGGCCGGATGTTTGCCTTGGCCGCCGCGCAGTTGGGCTATCGAGTCTGGACATTTTCACCAGATTCCCTGTCTCCCGCGGGCCAGGTATGCGAGCGGGAATTCATCGCCGACTATACCGATCTGGCCGCGGTGCGCGAATTTGCCAGCCAGGTCGCGGGAATTACGTTTGAATTTGAAAATATCCCCGAAACCACCATCCAGGCGGCGGAGGCTCTCACCCGTGTCCGTCCCGCCGCGCGGGTGCTGGGGATTTGCCAACACCGCCTGCGGGAAAAACAGTTTTTAGCCCAGCGCGGCATCCCCCATGCCCCGTTTCTACCGGTGAATTCTCCCGCTGAACTAGAGGCCGCGATCCGTGTGATCGGGCTTCCCGCCATCCTCAAAACCGCTGGCTTTGGTTATGACGGCAAGGGGCAGTATCGCCTCCATGACGCGGCGGACCTGTCCGCCGCCTGGGCGTCGGCGGCCACGCCGGAACGAATCCTCGAAGGGTGGGTTGACTTTGCTTGCGAGGTGTCGGTATTGGTTGCCCGCGGGGTGGATGGCCAGTGTGTCACATGGGGAGTTTTTGAAAATCAGCATGCGCGGGGAATACTGGATGTGACGCAAACGCCCGCCCGAATTGATCCGCAAACGGCACAAGTCGCCACGGAGCTAGCCTGCCATGTCGCCAGACAAATTGAGCTTTGTGGTCTGCTGTGCGTGGAGATGTTTGTCACCCACGCGGGCGAGGTGCTGGTGAATGAACTTGCCCCCCGACCCCACAACTCGGGTCATTTGACGATCGAAGCCAGCGTCACTAGCCAATTCGCCCAGCAAGTGCGGTTGCTAACGGGACTACCGCTGGGCGAAACCACGTTACGGCAGCCGACCGCGATGGCGAATCTGCTGGGAGAACTGTGGCAGTCCGGCACTCCAAATTGGTCGGCGGCGTGTGCGATACCAGGCGTGCAACTGCATCTATATGGCAAGACCGAGGCCCTTCCCGGTCGCAAAATGGGGCATTTGACGGCGGTCGCTCCGACAACCTCCGCCGCCGTCGACCGCGTGCTATTGGCCCGCCAAGCGCTGATTCAATCCACGGGGTCGGCCAATAGCGATAATAGTCCTGTCAGTGGCACGGCCACCCAATCGGGCCGGTTTTGAAGTTCATAGCCCAGTTCATAAACCGCTTTTTCTAAAATAAGCAAATCCAGCAACGGCTTGGGCTCTTTGGGCAATAGTCCGCTGCTTGCAAGACTTTGTTGATAAGTCTCCCAAAAAACTTGGGCCAAAATGAGGTATAAGGATTGAGTGTACCGTACCGTGGCGTTGTCAGCGCCTTGTGCAATGCCTAGCTGGGTCACGGCGTAATGCAGCGAGCGGAGCATTCCCGCCACGTCTTGCAGCGGACTTTTTTTGGCTTGCCGATCGGCCAGTGGCCGGGCCGGTTCTCCCTCAAAGTCGATCACCCAAAGATGTTCGGCCAATTTCTCGGCCGTTGGCGGATTTTGTCCGCTCCCTAATTCTGATGTTTCCACGAGTACTTGGCCCAGATGATAATCGCCGTGAATGCGAATCCGCTCGCCCAGATCAGTAAACATGTTCCAAGTGGCAAAGCGGTCTAGCAGTTTGGTTTGGCGAGTAAGCAATTCATTTGCCAGGTCTTGGGTGGCAAGCGGCAGTTGGGGCAAGCTATGGGCCAAAATGGCAAACTGCTGGCGGGCATAGGTGGCTTGGGTGTCGGCCAGCAGCGCGCGGTTCAGGCTTTGCCAATTTGCCGTGCCAAACGCAGGCAAATTCGTGCGAGCCAGGGCCAGGTGCATTTGCGCGGTTTTTTGAGCCAGGGCCTGGCAAAAAGTGGCCAATTCCGCGGTATTGGTAGGAAGCTGTTTTAAACCACTCGCGGATGAGGTGGCGGCGGACCAGACGCGATGCAAAAGATCTCCCATCACATCCCAGGCCGCGCGGCAGTCGGGCAGGTATTCGCATAACATTCCCCAGGTGGCGAGACCGGTGGCCAACTCGATTTGCAGCACGGCCCACAGTGGGGGGCAGACCTGGGCATTTGATTGCTGCAAGTAGCGGCAAATTTCGGCATCGGGGTTTTCCCCCGTCGCTAATTTGCGATACAGTTTGAGTATGCCTGGGCGGTTGGCGGCGGGTGAGTCTTTCTTGGTCCCGGGATCGGCCCGCTCGTGGCCAAAAACCCAAGAAGAGTTGCTTTGCTCCAAATGGATTAATTTTCCCACGGGGGGAGGGGATGAATTATCCCGCGAGACCCAAGCGGGAGATTGCCAATGCTGTTGACCATGCCGCGCGGCCTGCCAGAGCGCGGCGGTAAACTCGGGCGTGGCGGTGATTTCCGGCGGGATATCGCTGCTCGATGTGCACAGGGCGGGTTCAAAACCGGCGGGCCAGGCGGTCCAGTACAGTTCTTCGCGCGCGGGAAGGGGCGATTCAGTGGTTGTGCGCGGTGTCAAGGTGATCCGCAATAATTGAATTGTCAACGGACAATCCAGGGCAAACGGATGCAGGGACGTCAGGTCAATTCGCGCGACATCCATCCCCTTTGCGCCGTACCAACGTTGCTGGGTCAACCACTGGGAGATTGCCTGAACCGCGGGGGGGGAAAGTGTGACTGAATGTGCCATGTCGTGAAATGCCCGGGTAAATAAAAATGAGAATGGCCAATCGTTTGTGGGAATGGGCAGGCTGGCACCCTTATTCACAACGAAGCAAAAACAGATGCGCGGGGCGTTCGGGCGTCAGGGAAATGTACGCCCCCTCGCGGTCCCACTGGTAACTTTCGCCAGTCAACAGATCTTGTACGGAAAATGCCTCGGGCAGGTGTCCTGGCAATAATGTCAAGTCGAGTTCCAATTTGCCGATTTGCGGCGCATGGGGGTCGAGGCTGACGACGGTTAAGACGACATCCCGCGACGTTGCGGAGTGCTTGGTGTAAGCCAGGATTTGCTCATTGGCAATCGGGTGAAACCGCAGCGTGTCATCGACCTGCAGGGCGGGATGTTCGCGCCGCAGGCGATTAATCGTGCTAATGATCCCCCGCAAACTATGCGGCGCGTCCCAATCCCATGCTTTGAGCTCGTATTTTTCACTATTCAGGTATTCCTCGCTGCCTGGATCGCGGGGGGTGTTGTCGCATAGTTCATAAGCGGGACCGTACATGCCATAGCTGGCCCCCAACGTGGCGGCCAGAACGAGGCGAATCACGAACGCCGGGCGGCCCCCCGTTTGCAGATAGGCGTGCAAGATGTCCGGCGTGTTGGGCCACAGATTGGGCCGGAAAAATTGATTCACCGGCGGCGTGGTTAATTCGGTAAAGTAATCGATCAACTCGGCCTTTTCGTTGCGCCAGGTAAAGTACGTGTAGGACTGCGTATAGCCCAATTTGGCCAGACGGTATTTGATCTTGGGGCGGGTAAACGCCTCGGACAAAAAGATTAATTCAGGATGCGCGCGTTTGAGGCTGCCAATCGCCCACTCCCAAAATGGGAACGCTTTGGTGTGGGGGTTATCCACGCGAAAGACGTGCACGCCAGCGTTGATCCAAAATTCAAACACGCCCTTTAATTCCTGCCACAGCTTTCGCCAGTCCCCGCTTTCAAAGTCAAACGGGTAAATGTCTTGATACTTTTTGGGTGGATTTTCGGCGTATTGGATTGTGCCGTCGGGACGCTCTTTGAACCAGTCCCGATGTTCCGTGACATAGGGATGCTCGGGCGAACATTGAAACGCGATATCCAAAGCCAATTCGATTCCCAGTTTTTCCGCCGCGACGCGCAACTCTTGAAAATCCGCAAATGTCCCCAACTGGGGGTGAATCGCCGTGTGCCCCCCCCCTGCTCCGCCAATCCCCCAGGGGCTACCCACGTCGTCGGGCTGGGCCTGGGGTTGGTTGTTTTTTCCTTTGCGGTAGGTGGTGCCTATGGGATGAATGGGGGGCAGATACAAAATGTCAAACCCCATCTCGGCGATGCGCGGCAGTTTGGTGATGACATCGCGCAGCGTGCCATGGCGCTGACCCGGATTCGGTTCTTCGGACGTGCCGCAGGAGCGGGGAAATAATTCATACCAGGTGCTAAAGCGGGCCTTGGGACGTTCGACCAGGATCGACTGGATCGGATGTTCCGTGGCCAAAGCGCGATCCGCGTGCCGCAGCATAAGTTGTTCCAGCTCGTGATGCAGGCCAATTTCTACCCGGTCATTCTGGCTCAGACCGGCATCCCGCAGTTTTGCGGCGGCCGACAGCAGGGCCTGCTTGTCGGAGGCATGGTTTTTTTCCGACAACCGGTCCGCCGTGGAGGCGACATAATTCGCGCCAATCTGTAAATCGACGGTTAAATCCTGCCCGGCAATGGCGCGTTTGGTGAGTTCGTAGCGCCATGTGGCAAAATGGTCGATCCAAGCGATGGCGGTAAATTGCCACCAACCGATTCGATCAATCCGCAGCTCCGCCGACCATTCATCGTTACCCTGTGCGGCGAGGGGGGTTTCTTGCCAGTCTTGGCGTTCGTCGCTACGATACCGCAAATAACACGTGAGGGAATCATGCCCATCGGCAAAGATCGCCACTTGCACGGTTACCGGGTCGTGCACGATCCGCTTAACGGGAAATCTGCCCCCGTCAACCTGTGGGCGAAGATTATCAATGACGACCCGGCGGCGTCCATCTGCGGGAAAAGGAACATCCATGAGTGAGCTATCGCGGAAAGCTGTGGAGTTAGAATAGGGTGAGAGGGCAATTTGGCGCGGGTGGCTCTTTCTGTTGGCAAAAAATATCATAACACACAGTCGCCTGCGAAGGGTATACTAAAGGCATGTCATGGCTATCGGTGGGCTTGCACCAACGGACAATTCACGTGGATGGTCGCGTACGGCACTATTTGGTGTATGTGCCGGCGACGGCGGCGTTGACCCGCCCCGTCCCGGTGCATTTGACGTTGCATGGCAGTAATAGCAATGGCCAAGTCCAACTCGAATTCACCGGACTAAACGACCACGCCGATCAGCATGGTTACGTGGTGGTTTATCCTTTTGGTACGGGTGCCCGCGCGCGGTTGTTATTTTGGAATGCGGGAATATGCTGCGGCGACGCGTGGGAAGCTGGCGTGGATGATGTGGGTTTTATTAGTAATTTGTTAACGGACCTGGAGCAATTAATTCCGCTCGATCACGAACGTATTTATATCAGTGGCATGTCCAACGGGGCGATGATGGCCTACCGGCTGGCAAATGAGCTGTCCTTGCGGATTGCCGCCATCGCGGCGGTGGCCGGGCCGATGGCCATTCGGCAGGTTGCCCCGCAACTGCCTGTTTCTGTCATCCATATCCATGGCGACCAGGACGAGTTTACCCCGTTTTTAGGAGGGAATGGCCCGCGCAGCGTAACCCGGACCCAGCATCTCTCCGTCCCGGAAACAATTTCCGCGTGGGTAGTGGCAAATGGCTGCCCTGCCCTGCCAGCCAAGACCACCTTGCGGCCGATTGTGGATGATGGCACTGTTGTAGAACTGGCCGAATACGGTCCTGGTCGGGACGGGGCGGAAGTTCACCTGTACACAATCCTGGGGGGCGGGCATACTTGGCCAAATCGCCCTCCCCGCCCCTATTATTTGGGCAAATCATCCGCAAACTTAATAGCCAATGACGTGATTTGGCAGTTTTTTCAGCGTCATCGGCGAAACATATAGCCACTTGCTAGAGTAATACACTCGCTGTGCTTGTATCAAAAACTTGGATCAAGAAATGGCTAAAAAATCACTTTTTTTACTACTTGCCCCTCTTCTGCGGTTTTCCCGCGACCAAGTCATTAGCGTGGCTTGGCTGCTAGCGGTCGTTTTTATCTTGGGGCTGATTGGAATTGCCGATAGCCCTCTTTGTCTCGCCGTGGAGGCCCCCCCCGCACAGCACGAGTTGCCAGAGACGCTGCTGCAACATGAGTTTTCCGATCCCGCGGGGGAGAAACATCAGTTGGCGCGGTGGTCCGGGGATGTCGTCGTTCTGTTTTTCTTGGGAACGGAATGCCCTGTCGCAAATACTTATATTCCCGAGATACATGCCCTAGCCGAGAAATTTTCTCCGGAAAGTCTTGCCACCGAAAAGCCAGTGAACGGGGCGGATGCGGCAAAAAACCCTATCAAGTTACCAATTCGCTGGGTGGGTGTGCATAGTGATCCCACTGTCACGGGGGAAGCCGCAGCCCAACATGCCCAGGATTTTCGCTGGAAATCGCCAGTTTTACTGGATAGCGAGCAAACGCTGGCCGCGGCGCTTGGAGCAAAGGTGTTAGGCCAAGTGGTAGTGCTACACAAAGGCCAAATATTGTACCGTGGGCGAATCGATGACCGTTTTTCCACCAATGGCAAGCGCCGCAGCACGCCCAGCCAACGGGATTTAGAAAACTTGCTGGGTGCTTTAGCGGCTGATAAGCAGGTTGCTTTTCAAGAGACCGCGGCTTATGGTTGCCCCATTTTTTCCCAGCGAAAGCCTCCGATCTTGCCAAAAAATTCCTCAACCGAGGTGAAATAGCAATTTTTACGGATTTCCATTAAATTGCTATGATGGCCCATTACAGGAAAATCAAGCTTACTCTAATGCATCCCTGAGACGAACTCTTTTTGTGGGATAAACATGAACACTACCAATCTTCGCGCTGTGGGCCTGATCGTTTGTCTGGCGGCATTATCAGGGTTTTGTTGGCTGGCAATAGCGGCGGATCGGCCCGATGTATCTGCCAAGATAACCAAAAATGCCGCTAATACCACGTCGGATCCTGCGACCGATCCCGCTGTTGCTACCGATGCCGCCGATTCAGCCAAACCATCGGCCGACTCGGTTCAGCTACCCCAGGGGCCGATCACTTTTACCAAGCATGTCGCTCCGATCATGTACGCGAATTGCGTTTCCTGCCATCGACCGGGCGAGGTTGGTCCGTTTTCCTTGATTGAATATCAGGACGTGGCCAAACGGGCCGACTTTATTCGTGAAATCACACACGATCGCCGCATGCCCCCCTATCACGCCGATCCGAATTTTGGCGATTTCAAAAATGTGCGTCGCTTAAGCGAGCAAGACTTGGCCATTATTGACGCTTGGACCGCGGCCGGAGCTCCCCAAGGGGACATCGCCGATCTGCCGCCACTGCCAAAATTTACCACAGGCTGGCAGTTGGGCCAGCCCGATCTTATCCTAAAAATGCCGCAGGCCTTTACCGTCCCCGCCGTGTCGGATGATATTTATCAGGTCTTTGTTATACCCACGGGACTTACCCAGGATCGCACGGTGGCGGCGGTGGAGTTTCGACCGGGCAATCCCAAGGTGGTGCATCACGCGATTTTGTACCTGGATAATTCCGGCACCGCCCGCCGAAAGGACGATGCTGAACCGGGCATGGGGTATCGTTCGTTTGGTGGCGTGGGCTTTTTGCCAACGGGTGGTTTGGGGGGCTGGGCACCGGGTGTGACCCCGATGCGTTTACCCGATGGATTTGGCAAATTCCTGTCAAAAGGATCGGACCTGGCCTTGCAGATTCACTATCATCCGAACGGCAAAGAAGAAACGGACCTTTCTGAAGTGGGTATTTATTTTACCCCCGAGCCCGCCAAGCGGTTGGTCACCGGAATTGCGCTATTCAATCCCAGATTCAACATCCCCGCTGGCAAAAAAGATTACGAAGTCAACTACGAAGTGACCGTGCCGTGCGATATTCATGCGACTAGCATTTGGCCGCATATGCATTTGCTAGGGCGAGAAATGAAAGTCGTGGCCAAAACGCCTGATGGACAGACCATCCCCATGATTTGGGTTAAGGATTGGGACTTTAACTGGCAGGACGGCTACGAATACCGTCAGCCGCTGAAACTGCCAAAGGGAACCAAGATTCAGCTTACGGCACGATATGATAACTCCAGCGACAATCCTCAAAACCCCCACAAGCCACCCCGCGCGGTTCACTATGGGGAACAAACCACCGACGAGATGTGCCTGTGCACGGTGCAGGTCTATCCCGATAATCCGGCCCAATTAAGCAAGCTCAACTCGCTGCCGTTTTCGCGATTGGGCGCGGCCTTGGGTGGGGGGACGGTGGCCCTGACCCCCGGTGAAAAACTGCGCCGCATGCTGCAGCGCTACAATATTCAAGTTGGCGATTCGGACGATTAATGATTTAACCGCATTGAAACGTTAATCATAGATCTGCCAACGAATGCATGAAGCGGTCCTTTGGCACGCAAGCTTAGAATGCCTTGGTCACTACTCAGGCATTTCTATCTCCGTTTTTTGCCACCTCAGCACGCCCAATAGTATGACCAGTCCCAGGAGACTGATTATTGCCGCGCCGCCAAACGGCAGATATGGTTGGCTGGAATAACGTTGCCAAAGCAACCCAAAGGCCAGATTCGTGGGGAGGGCTGTCACCCCCTGGATGAGGGAATGCCAGCCCAGCGCTGTCCCCCGACGCTCGGGACCGACAAGTTGGACGAGCAGCAGTTTTTCCGCAGGCTCGGCCAACCCATAGTACAATGCATATCCGGCAAACAGCAGCAAGCCTTGCCAGGCCGTGGTAATCCAGCCAAAGCTGGCATAGATGACAATATGCACCACCCAGCCGACGGCCAGCACTCCTCCCGCCGTCCAGTGATCGGCCCATCTCCCTCCTTGCAGGTTGAGCCAACTCTTGAGGATATTCCATGCGCACCAAACCAGGGGCAGGCTGGCAATGGGAAGCTGTAATTCATCTAAGCGGCTAAGTAGCATAAAGTCCGAAGGCTTTCCCAGTTGAAAAACTAGGGTAGCCCCCAAGACTGCCCAGACCCGCCAGCCAAAGCGGGTTGACGCGGGCTGTTGCGGCAAGGCGGTGGAGTTCGTATCAAAGGATGCGTCCGTATCACTGGTGCCAAGTTTGGCGTCACGAGGTGGAGGCGATTCCGCCGGTAAGCGCACCGCCAGCAGGCTTACCACGATGATCCCCTGAATCATCGTCAGCAAAAAGACCCAGCGATAGGCCGACCAGCCGGCTAGTTCCGCGGGGAGCAGCCACAGCAGGACGAAAGCAATAAGGGGTCCGATGGCCGCACCCAGGTTGTCCATCCCGCGATGAAAACCAAATGCCCTACCGCGCAAGTTCGCGGGGGTAACCGCGGCAATGAGCGCGTCGCGCGGAGCACCGCGCAAACCCTTTCCCAGCCGATCAAAAAAGCGTATCGCCAGCGCCTGCCAAGGCGCCGTGACAAACGCCATCAAGGGCCGAATCAGTCCCGATAGGCCATATCCCAAAAGCATAAGCGGCCGCCGCAGGCCATACCGGTCCGCCAACCAGCCGCTGGGAAGGCGAGTCAAGGCGGCGACTGTTTCCGCCACACCCTCGATCAGGCCCAACCCCTGCTTGCCGGTCAATAGCACCGCTTCAAAGAAATGCGGCAAAAGCGGGACGATCATCTCGGTCGCAGTGTCCGTCAACAGACTCACCCAGCCCAAAAGCCAAACCACGGGGGAGAGGCGATCCGGGGGAGGTGGCGCGGGGGAATTTTCGGGGGGAGTTAAAGGGTGGGTAGGGGGCATCCGCGGGGACTGCTTTGAGAAAAATTGTCAAGACGATTTTGTGATGAGTGTTTTGTCGCGATGGTCGATACGGGTGGAGTGTATCCGCCGCTGGGCGTTATGCCACGAATATTGCCATTTCAACCGGCCCAAAGGCCTTCCCCCGCCATTAGGTGGCGGGAAAACGCCATTTGGGTTGCGGGTTGTCAATGTGCTCGTTACACTACGGCAAGTTGGCCGCTGTGAATAGCTCTTCTTCTTGACCTCTGCGTTTTGGGAGGTGAATTTGCCAAATCCAGGCCACGAGGCGGTGTTTGCCCCATGTTAAGCCCCTTCACGGCGGGCAAGTACGGTGTGGTCGCACAATGGTGCAATCCTGTCCGCAGGGCATAGACAGTCCGTCTGTCCGAGCGAAATTTAACGCCTAATTGCGGTTTCTTCCTCTTTTTCTGGAAAGTTCGCCATGAATCATGCGGAATCCGGTCTTAACCTGTCACGGATCGGCGAGGAATACAATCGCCTACGGGGATCATGGGGCTGGTTTATGGCGCTGGGGGTCGCTCTGGTGATCCTGGGGTCGGTGGCAATCGGCTGGGCTTGCCTGCGCGAAGTCACCATTGCCGCTACCTGGCTCTTTGGCTGGGTCATGATCGCGGCGGGAGTGGCGGAGGTGGTTCATGCCTTTTCGGTGACTCGCTGGAGCGGGACTTTGCTGCATTTGCTCATGGGGGTCATGTATGGCGTCGTCGGAATTTTAACCATCGAAAAGCCCGAGTTAAGCGCGATCATCTTTACCCAGTTTTTAGCAATATTTTTCATCGTTAGCGGAGCGTTTCGCATTCTGGCGGCGCTGGTGAATCAATTTCCCGGCTGGGGTTGGGTGTTGGTCAATGGGGTGGTCACCCTGGTTCTGGGGGTAATGATTTACAAGGAATGGCCCTATTCGGGCTTGTGGTTTATCGGATTGTATTTGGGCATCGACATGATATTAAATGGCTGGACCTGGATTTTTTTGGCCCTCGGCCTCAAACGCTTACCCAGTTTGGGGGGAGCAAAATTAGGCACGGCCTAAGGGGCAACCCTCTCCGCAAGTTACCCCGGTGCGGGGCGGAAGCAACTATTTTTGTCGGCTCCCCTACTTTTTTTTTGTGCGAAAGGCGCTATGCGGCAGCATATAACCGGTTATCCGTTGAATCAGGTGGATGCACGGAAGGCTTGTTTTGAACAACGTGCAACGGTGAATCTGCTTTTGGGAATTGTCCTCTTGGGGATTTGTGTTGTGGCGGGCTGCGGTCCCGCCTCTACCGAAGCCCCGGCACTCATCCGGCCAGTAAAAACCATGGTGGTGACCGCGGGTCGGGGGACGCAAATCCGCGTCTTTCCCGGTAAAGTCGAAGCTACGAAACGAGTGGAACTGGCGTTTCAGGTTAGCGGCCTGATTGTCAATTTGCCGATCAAAGAGGGGCAAAAAGTCGCCAAAGGGGAGGTCATCGCTAGCTTGCGGTTGGACGACTTTCAGGCTCCGTTAAAAAGTTTGCTCGCCCAGTTGGATCAGGCGCGGGCGTCGCTAAGGGCGTTGCAGGCGGGAGAGCGAATAGAAGAACGAACCCGCCGCGAGGCGGCGGTGCGGGCGGCGGAGGCGCGACTGGCCAACGCCCGGTCAAATTTGGACCGTTCCACCCAACTACTTCAATCGCGGACCATCTCGCGCGAGGTATTTGAAGCGAATGAAACTGCGCTGCGCGTGGCGACCGAAGAACACAAAGCGGCGGTGCAACTGCTGGAAAAAGGGACCATTGGCCGCCAGGAGGATATCGAGGCCCAGGAGGCGGCGGTGCGATCACTGGAGGCGCGGGTGGTTGTGGCGGAATTGCAGCTAAACGACGCGACCCTGCGCGCTCCCTACGATGGCGTGATTGCCCGCAGGTTGGTGGAAGTTAACCAAAATATTCGGGCCAAGGAACCCGTGGTGCAGTTTCAGGACGTGGACGAAATCGATATTCAAGTGGATGTCCCCGAGACAATCATGGCGGCGGATTTGCGCACCGCGGATATTGTCCGTCTGGCCGCCGAATTTAGCGCCGCTCCGGGAGTGGAGTTTCCCGTGCAAGTGCGCGAGATCGCCCAAGTGGCGGACCCTGTCACCCAGACTTTTCAGGTGCGGGCCACTATGCTGGCTCCCCCCGATATTCGTTTATTACCCGGCATGACGGCCAATGTCACCCTTGAATACCGCCGCGCCCGGGTATTGGGAGAGCAGATTCAAGTTCCCATCTCGGCAATTTATAAATCTGCCAGCGGAGAGCAAATCGTGTGGGTGATCGGGAATGATCAAACCGCCATTCCCCGCCCGGTCAAACTGGGAGCGGCCAGTGGCGGGATGGTGGAGATTATTTCGGGCCTGGCTGTCGGCGACCGAATCGCCATCGCCGGAGTGACGCAAATTCGCCAGGGGATGAAAGTACGCGATCTGGGTAATGCGTTGGGTGGCGGAAACGACCTGGCCGCGCGGGGTGCCGCATGATGAACCCTGGCGAATTTTCCGTAAAAAACGACCGCATCTTGTTTGTCAGCATGGCTTTTATCCTGCTGGGCGGGGTTGTGGCTTATTTAAATTTGGGGCGTTTGGAAGACCCGGAATTTACGATCAAAGAAGCGTTGATCGTGACTCCTTATCCCGGAGCCAGCGCCGAGGAAGTGGCCAAGGAAGTCACCAACCCCATCGAAACGGCCTGCCAGCAATTGGGGCAACTGCTGCGCGTGGAGTCGGAGTCCTCGCGCGGCCGCTCGGTCGTGACGGCGGTCATCAAGGATCGCTATGACAAGACCCGTATTCCGCAAGTATGGGATGAGTTGCGCCGCAAAGTTCATGACGCGCAGGCCCTGTTGCCCCCGGCGGTGCGGGGTAAATCCTTGGTGATTGACGACTTTGGCGATGTCTACGGTATTTTTTTGGCGATTTCCGGGGATGGTTTTACCCAGCCCGAGCTGCGCCGCTATGCCGAATTTTTACGCCGGGAACTGTTGTTGGTTCCGGGAGTCAGCAAGGTCGACCTGTTTAGCGAGCAACGTGAAGTCGTCTTTTTAGAAATTTCTCGTCAGCGGCTTTCACAATTGGGTATCAACGAGCAGCGGATTTATTCGCTGCTCCAAGCCAAAAATATCGCTGCCGACGGGGGCCGCGTGCGCGTGGGAGAAGAACACATCGCGCTCGATCCCCTGGGAAGCTTTTCCTCGGTTGATGATATGCTGGACCTGGTGATTGGCTCCGATACCACGGGACGGCAGTTGTTGCTGCGCGATGTGGCCTCCATCGAGCGCGGCTACGAGGAACCCCCCCGGCGATTGTTGCGGTATGACGGCCGCCCGGCCGTGGGCCTGGGCATCTCCACGGTGCAGGGGGGAAATGTCGTTACCATGGGGGAAGGGATCCGCCGCAAACTGGCCGAGCTAAAAGTGGATCAACCCATTGGCATTGAAATTGGAGATATCAATTTCCAGCCAGAGGCGGTCGATATCGCCACAACCGACTTTATGTGGAATTTGGGCAAGGCCGTCACCATCGTCTTTGTGGTGCTGTTCTTTACCATGGGCCGCAAGACGGGCATCATCATTGGCATTGTGCTCTTTTTGACGATCATGGCCACATTTATGGTCATGTATCTCAAGGGGGGGTTGCTGATGGAGCGGATCTCGCTTGGCGCGTTGATTATCGCGCTTTGCATGCTGACGGATAACGCGATCATCGTGATCGAAGGGATCAAAGTCGGTATTGAGGCGGGACGCGATAAACTGGAAGTCGTGCGGGAGGTCGTCGCCCAAAATCAATGGCCGCTGTTTGGCGCGACCGCCATTGGCATTATCGCCTTTGCCGCAATCGGATTGTCCGAGGATCGCACCGGGGAATACTGCAATTCGCTCTTTTGGGTGATCTTTATTTCGCTCACGCTCAGTTGGATTTCCTCGGTTACCATCACGCCCTTGCTGAGCTACCTGATGTTCAACCCCACCGCCGCGCCAACGGGCGGTAAAACCAGCGCGCCCCAACCGGATCCTTATGACTCGTTGCCATTTCGAATTTACCGCCAATTGCTGATTAGCGCGCTGCGCTACCGCTGGGTTGTCGTTGTGGTCAGCGCGGGGCTGTTTGTGCTGTCGTTATTTGGCTTTACCAGGGTCGCTCAAAGTTTTTTCCCCCCCGCGACCCGGCCGCAGTTTATGGTTGATTGCTTTTTGCCCGCCGGCACGCATATTGAGGAAACCGCCGCCTTTGCCGATACGGTCGACCGGTATTTGCGCGCCCAAGCGGGCGTCACCCACGTTTCGTCGTTTATTGGGGGCGGGGGAATGCGGTTTTTGCTGGTGTATACCCCCGAACGGGAAAATCGCGCTTATGTGCAATTTTTGGTGGATGTGGAAGACGCCAAAAAGATTGACGGTCTGATTGATAATATTCAAGGCTACCTGGATCAAAACCACCCCAACGCCAACACCATTGCCAAAAAATTTCTATTAGGTCCGGGGAGTGGCGGCCGCATCCAGGCCCGCTTTCAGGGGCCTGATCCCCAAATCCTGCGGCAGTTGGCCGCGCAGGCCAAGCAAATTCTAGAGGCGGATGGCAACGCCCTGTGCATCCGCCAAGATTGGCGCGAACGCGAAAAAGTCATCCGTCCCGATCTCTTTGAATTACAAGCCCGCCGCAATGGCATTACGCGGGTCGAAGTGGCCGAAGCGTTGCAATTAGGCTTTGAAGGGCGGGTGGTCGGATTTTACCGCGAGCCGGGTGACGTGGGGGGAGGGACTTTTCCCCAGGAAACGCGGTTGCTCCCCATTGTGGCCCGCCCCCCCCTGGCGGAACGAAGCGACGTGGAAATCATTCGCAGCATGCAAATCTGGAGTCCGGTCGCCGGGCGGATGATCCCGCTTAACCAGGTGGTTTCCGATGTTAATTTGGAGTGGGAAGACCCCGTGGTCATGCGCCGTAACCGCAATCCCACGATCACCGTTCATGCCGATCCGCGCTCCGGCCTTCCCAGCCAGTTGTTTAACCGGGTGCGCGCGGAAATCGAACAGATTGAACTACCCCCCGGTTACTCCTTTGCCTGGGGAGGCGAATACGAGGATTCCAACGACGCGCGGGCCGCGCTGGCCCGGCCGCTTCCCTATGTCCTGGCGATCATGATGTTCATCGTGGTTTGTCTGTTTAATTCCATCCGCATTACTGCGCTCATCTGGCTTGTGATGCCCCTGGCGATCATTGGCGTCACGCTGGGACTGCTATTGACCGGTTTTCCCTTTGGTTTTATGGCGCTCTTGGGCGTGATTGCCCTAGGGGGAGAACTGATCAAAAATCAGATTGTGGTGCTCAGCAAAATCCTGATCGAAACGGAAAAAGGCAAAACGCCGTATGATGCGATTTTGGATGGCGGCACCAGCAAGATGCGGCCCGTCTGCATGGTGGTGCTTACAACCGTGTTAGGATCCATTCCGCTGTTGTATGATCCGTTTTTTGGGGCAATGGCGGTCTGCATCATGTTCGGATTACTCTTTGCCGCGATTTTATCGCTGATTGTCACGCCCGTGTTGTATGCCATGTTTTTTGGCATCCACGAGCCACGGGCAACCGTGGCGGACTGGCCGCAAAGCAGACCCAACGCGATTAAAAGGAAATAAATGCATTGCCACGGCGGACAAAAGCATCGCGTGTGGCCGGGTCGGAGGTAATGAACGCTTAACCCCTTATTTTTATTCGTTGACCATGACGGATCATTCCCCCGCCAATCCCCAGCAATTTCCCTATGTCTCCACCGGGCACCTTCCCGGCGCGGAGCAGGTCTCCCGCTTGGTTGCCGAGGCTTATCAAAAGTTCTTGCCCAATACCGATGGGGAAAACTCGCAGGTTTATCCGGCCTTGGCCCGGGTGCCGCGCGAGTTATTGGGAATATGTGTGGTGGGGGCCAATGGGAGCGTCCATACCGCCGGGGACGCTGATTATGAATTTACCATCATGAGCGTGTCCAAGCCGTTCATTTTTGCCCTCATCTGCCAGCAACTGGGAAGCAAACTGGTCCGAGAAAGAATCGGCGTAAACGCCACGGGTTTGGCGTTTAATTCCTTGGGCGCGATTGAGCAAGGTCCCGGCGGCCGTACAAATCCCATGGTCAATTCCGGGGCCATCGCCACCACCAGCCTGACCCCCGGGACCACGCTAGTCGATAAATGGCGTTTTATTCACGAGGGCCTCTCGCGGTTTGCCGGACGAAATCTTTCGCTCAACGAGGAAGTGTACCAATCCGCCACAGAGACGAACTTTCGCAATCAAAGCATCGCCCGTCTGCTACAAAGCTATGGCCGGGTCTACATGGATCCCGCCGAGGCGACCGAACTGTATACCAAGCAATGCTCATTAAATGTCAGCGCCCGAGATCTGGCCGTCATGGGGGCCACGCTGGCCGATGGCGGCGTCAATCCCCTGACACGGGAACGCATTATCGATCCAGCCGTTTGCCATTACACCCTGGCGGTCATGACCACGGCCGGACTATACGAAACATCCGGCGATTGGCTGTACAATATCGGATTACCCGGCAAAAGCGGCATAGGTGGCGGAATTGTCACGGTATCACCGGGAAAAGGGGGGCTGGGAACCTTTGCCCCCCCACTCGATCAGGCGGGAAATAGCGTCAAAGGTCAATTGGTGGCGGAATATTTATCGCGGCATTTGGGGATGGACCTCTTTGCGTCGCAACCTGTCGCCTAATTTTGACTTATATCACTGTAGAGGGGTAATTCCGCCCCCGTTTTTTGCCTTTGGCTTTCCATAGGTTCGCATGGCCACCGCCGCTACTACCCCCGATTCCACCGTCCCGTCCGAGCAAGCCGATTCCTGGATTCCCATGATCGTCATTGCCATGGGGCAGATGCTCATGTCGTTCAATGTGGCGGCGCTCCCCGTTTCGATGGGGGGCATGGTCGCTAGCTTTGATACTCCCCCCACCACGGTCGGATCCGCCATCGTCATGTATTCGCTGGGCGTGTCCGGCTTTATCATGCTAGGGGGAAAACTGGGCCAGCGATTTGGTTCAAAGTTGTTTTTCCAGGGGGCGGTGGGGTTGTTTTTGGCCGCGATGATTCTGATGGTGGTCAGTCCCACCGCCGAGGTCATGCTGGTCGCGCAGGGCTTGGCCGGTCTGGCCGGAGCGGCGCTTGTCCCCACCCTGGTCGTGCTGATCGCCAATCATTACCGCGGCAAACAACAGGCCCAAGCGGTGGGGTGGTTGGGATCGGCCCGGGCGATCGCGGGGGTATTGGCTTTTGTGATCGTGGGTTTTTTGGCGTCAATTAGTTGGCGGCTGGCGTTTGCGCTATTGATCGCGCATGCCGGGGCGATCATGTACCTTAGTTTTAAGTTAAAACCCTCCGCCGAAAATCCCGCGGTCAAGATCGACATTGTGGGGGTCATCCTCTCGGCGGTGGGGATTATCCTGATCACATTCGGGTTTAATAATTTACGTAATTGGGGATTGCTGGTGGCCTCCTCCGCCGCTCCCTTTGATTTGGCCGGGGTCTCACCAGCGCCGCTAATGATTCTCGCGGGAATGTTAATCCTGGGCGGGTTCTTGTACTGGACCCACCAGGGGATGTTAACCGGCGGGACGCCCCTGTTATCGCTGGAGGTGATTGACGCCCCGCGGGAATGGGCGGCGGCGATCTGTTTATTTGTAATCGTAGGGACGGAGGCGGCGATCAATTTTTCCGTACCGTTGTACATTCAGATCGTGCAGGGGAACTCTAGCATGGCGACCTCTGTCGCCATGATGCCATTCATGTTGACGGTGTTTTTCACCGCGATTTTAGTGGTGCGGCTCTACGGCAAATTTACGCCCCGGACCATCGCGCTGGCCGCGTTTGCACTGGTGGCGGTGGGAACGTTGTGGCTGGCATTTGTCGCCAGTAACGACTGGAGCGTGTTTCCCGTGATCCTGGGGCTGGTTACCGTGGGCATTGGCCAAGGAGCCTTGGTCACGCTGCTGTTTAATGTGCTGGTGACTTCCGCCCCCCACGAGTTGGCCGCCGATGTCGGCTCGCTCCGCGGCGTGACACAAAACTTGGCCGCGGCGGTCGGGACAGCGCTCATGGGGACGCTGTTGGTGGGGGTCTTGCAGATTCTGATCGATCGCGAGTTACTGGATAATCCGGTTATCTCCTCGGAATTCAAGGTGGCCTCGCAATTTGATTTAAATAGCGTCAACTTTATCCACAATGACCAGCTCCAAGAGCGTCTGGCCGACACCAAAGCCACGCCCGCCAAAGTCGAGGAAGCTGTCCGGATTAATACCAATTCCCGGCTGCGTGCATTGAAAATTGGCTTTGTGATGCTGTCAATGTTATCCTTGGTGGCGATGATTCCTTGTGCCTGGCTACCCGATTACCGTCCCGGGGAAATCCCCGCCGGGCCAGACCCTTCCGACGCCATTTCCGAATCACGCGCAACATGAAGCAACTACGTATCACGCACGATACCACCTATTATTACCATCAACCGGTGACTTTTGGTCCTCATCGCGCGCTCATGCGACCCCGCGAGGGGCATGATGTGAATATCGTCGGTGGCAGACTGGAAATCGAACCCGCCGCCGATATCCGCTGGCTGCGGGACTGTGACGGTAACTCCGTGGCCATTCTTTCCTTCAAAGAGACCGCCCCTAAATTGCGGGTCATGATGGAAATTGACGTCAACCTGCGCGATGATAATCCCATCGAATGCCTCATCGACCCCGAAGCGCGGATGTTTCCCTTTCAGTACGCGCCGGACGAGCAAGTGGCCCTGGTCCCCTATCGGCTCCCCAGTTACCCTTATACAGGATCGCAATTGCACCAATGGCTCAGTTGTCTGTATCATCCCGGCCAGGTGATCGATACCTTTGAACTACTCAATAAACTCAACGAGCACATATATAAGTCATTGCAATACAATGTGCGTTACGATCATGGCGTGCAGCTACCCAATGAAACACTACAAAAAGGGAGCGGCTCTTGCCGCGATTACGCCGTCCTGATGATGGAAGCCGCCCGCTACTGGGGCTTTGCCTCGCGCTTTGTCACGGGTTATATCCAAATGGGCGAAGGCCAGCACGGTTCCACCCATGCTTGGACCGAAATTTACCTCCCCGGGGCCGGCTGGCGGGGATTTGATCCCACCAATAACAAACTCGCCGATATCGAGCATATCTCGGTCGCGGTCGCCCGCGAGCAGGAAAAAGCCATGCCGCTGTCGGGTTCCTGGGAAGGACCCGCCGATGCCTTTGACCGACTCGAGGTCTCTGTCCAGGTGGTCGCCAAAAACCAGCAACCTCCCTCCGCCAGTGTCGCGGCTCCCCTCTCCGCGCTAAATCAATCTCCCTCCAACAACGGACCGACCGGGAGTAGCGCCCCCGATCCAGCCATTGTGGAACAAAGCGATACCGCGCCGGTGCCGCAATAACATTTTCCCCTCCGCGGAAAATTCCACGTCATGACGCCCGAACGGTCCGCACCCCCCGCCACCGACACGCTGCTCGAGTTTCTGTACCGCCTGGCGCAGGCCTATTTGGCCAGCGGCGAGCAAACCGCCCAGGTGGAGTTGCTACTCCGCCGCGTCGCCACGGCTTATGGAATTCGCCGCGCGCGGATCATCGCCTTTCCCACCGCGATCTTTATCATCGTGCAAGACGGCGACCAAGAGCGAGTCACCCTGGCCGAAGGTCCGACTCAGAGCCTACGACTGGACCAGATCGCCCATGTCTACACGCTGGGCCAAGCCGCGCAAAAAGCCGAAGTGACCCCGCAGGCGGGGCTGGAACGCCTGACCGAGATTCAGCGCCTCCCCGCCCGGTACGGAGAACTGGGCATCCTGGCCGGGCATGTGATTTTGACCTTTGGCATGGCAATGGTGCTAATGCCCTCGAGCACAAATTTGGCGGCGGCGATTGCCCTGGGGGCGATTGTCGGCGCATTAAAAATCCTCAACCGCAATCGGCCCCTCCTGGCGGTCCCGTTGCCTGTCGTGGCCGCCGCGCTCGTTTCCGCGCTGGTGTTTCTGGCCATTCAGTACGGCCTGCCGCTGGAGCCGCGGCACGCCCTGATCGCCCCGCTGGTCTCGTTTTTGCCGGGGGGCATGCTGACCTTGGGCATGGTCGAGCTGGCCTATGGCGACATGGTCAGCGGGTCCAGCCGTCTGGTGACGGGCTTTGTGCAACTGCTGCTGTTGGTCTTTGGCCTGGCGGCGGGGGCCACGCTGGTGGGCTACAGCCCCGAAAACCTGACCGATACCGCCGTTACAACGCTTTCCCCCTTATGGCTGGCGGTTTCTCCCTGGTTGGGCGTGGTAATCTTTGGCTTGGGGGCCTTTTATCACTTTTCCGCCCCCAAGAATTCGCTGCTATGGATGCTCTTTACGCTGCTGGTGGTCTATGCGGTCCAGCAAGGGGCGGAGCAGTTTTTTAGCGAACGGGCCAGCGGATTTTTTGCCATGCTGGTTGTCACGCCGCTGGGCTATCTCATTCAACTACGGTTCCGCGGTCCCCCCGCCATGGTCACGTTTTTACCCAGCTTTTGGCTGGTCGTGCCAGGGGCGTTGGGCCTGCTGAGCGTGACCCAAATGCTGAGCGACCGCGCCGCGGGGACCGAGGGACTCATCAACGCGCTCTTTGCGTTAACCTCAATCGCGCTGGGGACGCTGTTAGGCGCGTCAATGTACAAGTGGCTGACCGAAAAGTTTGGCTGGTGGCAACTGCAACTAGGCCGCGTGGGGGGATACTTCCGGCGCAAGGGAAAGCGGTAGGGGACAATAGGAATTACAAATTACGAATTACGAATGGGGGAATTACGAATTGAGGAATGGCGTATATCGCAAGTCGTGTTGGGCGGGTGTGAATTGAATTTTATGCGTCGTCTGACCAACGTATCTTAGCCCATTCGATCAATTGAGTCTCTCGCTGGCGTATAGACTTACCATTCCAACCGGATGCATCGACAATATTGGCAACCTCAATAGCTACTCGAAGTCCTGTTTCTCTGTAATGCTTCGACTTTTTACGGGGAACTTTAGCCTGAAGCTTTGAATTGAGTCGAGGCGGGATGACAAGTAGATTTCCCAGTCTATGTTTACGACTGTCATCACTACTGGATTGTGGTTGGATATGCTCTATGGATAACTGAGCCGGCTTGCGCCAAATTGACTGCCAATTCTCTTCGTTGGACTGAATACCGTCTTGGCTCTCCAAATGGCGATCGTATTCATGCAAGAAATATCTTAATTCTGATTCCCATTTGTTGTAGCAATCACGATTTGCGAGTGCTTCGGCGGCCTTTTGTATAGGATAATCGCTGCCGATCTCAAGCAGTTGTGTTAATGCATTTCTATATGGCAGTTTCTCATTAATCATCGACCATGCTAACCTTACGTAATCGCCTACCTTGGAGCGAGAATCTTTCTGCATCATGCCGAAGATACGAAACGTAACACATTCCCATACGCGTAACAGTTCACTCTTTTGTGTTTCAGAAAATTCGCTCAGTTTTATTGCCGTTGCCAAAAGTCGCGCATGATTAATTCTGGCTACACAAGCCATAGGTTTGTCATTGGCGATCTCACTGCACTTATCGCAAATCTTTAATAGCCACGCAGCGGTGTTGCGAATCTCTCTTGCGCTGGATGATTGCTGTTTAAGAATCTCAACAGAGTCCGTTTCACTGGTTACACGACTCTCACGCTTCGTACTTTTAAGTGTGGCAGCATATCGAAGAATCTGGGAATTCATCCCCAAATTCAATCCGATGATGCTGTATATAGAACTCCATTTTGTGTGAAGCTCCTTTATGACTTCTTCGTTATTGGCGTTGGGTAATTCGTATGCCTTGCCCATGAGTATGCTTTTAAGGCGGTCTAGCCACGAAACATCCAAGCCACGACTATTGAGACATTCAAATACCGTGTAGACCGTTTTCGCCTCCGAAACTTCATGCAGCAGAAAGTACAACTGATTCTTTAATAGGGAAGCAAGTTCAATCAAAGAATTCCCTTTTCTCTTCCAATCACAAACAAACTCATTGCATTCCTGCATGGCACTGAGAATATTTCTGTCCGCGATGGTCTTGGCTTTGGAAGGATGGTCAAAGTTTCCAGATATCAAATAGTTCTCAAAAAAGTGGCTGGTATCGTGGTTTGTTTGCAGTAATAATAGATCGCCTCCTTCGTCTTTTACTAACAGTTCGCACATTTCCCTGGAGACTTTTTTTGCTTGCTTAGTATTGTTATCGAGATTCAACTTCAATGCGTTCAGCATGAGAATTAGTGTTGTAATTCGTTGCTGCCCATCCACGATTTCCATGATCTCAAAATTATCTGCTCCCAGTTTTTTCTTCTCTTTCTTTAGACACACTATGGATGCCATGAAGTGACTTTCATCCGGGCCTTTATTGTATAATTTTTTCAGGTCTTCAAATAAAACGAATCGATGTTGCTTCTCCCAGCTATAGGCGCGCTGATAGTTGGGGATTCTGAACAAGCGTCCCAATAATAGTTCCGACAATGACAAGTAGCGTGGTTGAATATTATGCATAGGATTGTACGTGAAACAAGCTCGCAAAACTTTTTTAACTTAATTCCCCAAGTGGATTGTACCCGCAGTAGCCAAGTGGTACCCATAATGAATTACCCGATACTCACGGCGACTTCAACCCATACACCTCCGCTTTCTTGCTACTTTGCATCCGGGGTCCTCGCTGAGGCTCGTTCCTCGCTTGCCACACCCCGCCGATGCCATCGGCGGCTTTGTGTGTGCCCCTCCGTTACCCTACCCCACTTACCGGCGGACTGACGTCCGTCGCTCGCCGATTCCTCGTCTCGCCTCCCGCCTCCCGTCCCGCGACCCCCTTTCACCCTTGCTCCCCAGCACCTCCGCTCCCCTGCTGCTATGCCCATGGGGTCCTCGCCGAGGCTCGTTCTCCAGTTAAATTCAGAATTACGAATGTAGAATGCAGAATTTATTGCAGTCATTCTGCCTTCATCATTCATACTTCTAACTTCTCCTACGGGGGGCTCGCCGAGGCTGGACACCCGCCACCCCACGTGCCCCGTGCGGCCGCGGCCGCCCCCCCGGCGGCGCCGGCCGGCGCGGCCGGGCGCGGGGCCCCCGCCC